>JBFMBA010000021.1:0-5357 GCA_040755475.1 Thermodesulfobacteriota bacterium | reverse complement strand
CGACGTCCAGCCTATAAAATACGGTTGCGGTATGTTTGATAGCCATGGATTAAAGTCTCCTTCATTTCATTCAGGTCACTGGTCGCTGCTGAAATAGTCCGACCGTTCATCCTTTCCCGTTATATTGCCTTGGACCTCCCGCTAATGCAAGAAAAAAAACCCGAACTGAACAGAGAATCCATTCAGCAAAGGGTTTCGTAACCTCATCCGGCCTTCGCGGACAACAGATCGGTCCGGGCGAACCGGGACTTACCCGGCTGCCGATAATACGGAGCTGTAGGTTCCCGTGACGCGGCTGCCGTTCGGAATCACTGTTTTGGACAGGTCGGCGCGAGCCGCTGTCCAATTTCCATCGCTCAGAGGCGCCTGCCCGTCGAACTCATGCACCATCACATGTCGCGGACTGCCTTCCATGGCCAGATAGCGGCGGACACGCAGGATCCCTGGCACACGGCTGATGCGTTGCAGATACTCGGTCATATACCAGATATTGAACTCCTGAACGGTCGCTTCAGGCAAATCCAGCCGATCGATCACAGCCACCGGGGAAAAGCCTCCCTTATCCGTCTGTGATATTTCCGGCCCTACCCAGCACAAGGTATAACGCGCCGGTTTGAGGAAGCGGGCGTGAAAATCTCTATCCCGCTGATCACGGTTGGCGCGCAGGGCCTGATAAGGGGCGCCATACAGATCGCCTGTCGAAACCGTTTCATAGACCGTGGCGAAAGGCTCCGGGATACCGTGCCGGTCAACCGCATCTTGCACAAGATCATAGCTTGCTGCGGCCCGAAAGCCGATCTTCATGCGCGCCGGGAACATGTCATCACGCAGCCATGCCCGGAACTCCCGATGCCATCGTGGATCGAGATCGCAGAATATGGCGAGCAAACCGGTGCCAGCATTGGCTTTGGAGGTAATCATCTGAAAGCTCCCTGATCATATTCCCCTGTTCGGTCGACTTCACGAACCCCTGCAGGACCTTCTTACAATCTCTGCAGCACCATTTTGATGCTGATCCGCAGCCGGCCATCCACCTTCAAGGTCCCCGGCAGAGCCGTGCTTGCGGTTCGGGGGGACAGTCGCTCAACGCACCGCACCGCCAGGGCGAGTCTGATTGCGGACGCCATCCCTCCATCTGCATTCGGGCCTGCTTGGATTATCCCGCCATCGAGCAACCCGCTTGGGGACATGCCATTGAAACGGTCTTTCCGGCCGCTTTTTGAGCTCTTCCTCGGTATATCATTCACCCGCTGTGCGGACCCCGTCGACTGTTTTCCTGGCGGCACCCGGACCCCTGGTCCAAGATCGGCCGATCCCTTTTGTCGCGGGCACAAACGGGCACAATTTCGGGCACAGTCACAAATATCAAAAGTAAAAGAGGCAAGGCGATCAATGCCTAACCTCTTGATTTCCGTCTCTATTCTTGGTGCCTGGGGCGGGAATCGAACCCGCACAGCCCTATGGACCGAGGGATTTTAAGTCCCTTGCGTCTACCAATTCCGCCACCCAGGCTTCAGGATCGGACGGGGGAAATGTATATGCAATCCGCTGTACAGTGTCAAGTCGTTCATTCTCGCAGCCGTTCATTCTACCGTTTTTTCCCGGGCCCTGCCGCGCCCCGTATGATAACCCCGCCATGTGTTCCGGCACCGGCCGCCCTTCGCTCCGCCTCCCGATCTTTTCGCTCGCCTTTTTCAGGTCGCCCCTGTAAGCTTCGAGACAAGGAGGTCGGTTCATGATGGACGGGACAGAGGGGACACTCGACATCCTCATAACCGGTGGAACGCTGCTCTCGATGGAGGCGGCCGTCGGCGTTCTGGAGGCACCTTCGATCGGCATCCGGGACGGCAGGATCCTGTTTGTCGGGAAAGAATACCCTCCGGGGGCGCCTCCGCCCAGGGCCCGCGAGGTGATCGACGCGTCGGGCTGCCTGGTTCTGCCGGGGCTGGTCAACACGCACACCCACCTGCCGATGGTCCTTTTCCGCGGTCTCGCCGACGACCTTCCCCTGATGACCTGGCTCAACGACCACATCTTTCCCGCCGAGGGCCGTTTCATCACCCCCGAGACCGTCCATGCGGCCGCCCGGCTTGCCATCGCCGAGATGATCCTTTCGGGAACCACGACCTTCTGCGACGGTTATTTCTTCGAAGACGCCGTTGCCGAAGCGGCAAGCAATGCCGCCATCCGCGGCGTCGTCGCCCAGGGGTTCATCGACTTTCCCACACCCGACCAGCCGGACCCTTCCCGGCACGCCCAAAAAGCCGAGAGCTTCATACAACGATGGCAGGGCCGCTCGCCGCTCATCACACCGGCCCTGGTCTGCCATTCGCCCTATATCTGCTCTCCGGAAACCCTCAGAACCATCAAAGGCATCACCCGCCACAGCAGGGCCCTCTTTCTGATCCATCTGGCCGAGACCCGCGAAGAGGTTGCCCTTCTGCGGGAGCGCCATGGGAAGAAACCGGCGCACCTGCTGGCCGATCTGGATCTGCTCGACGAAGCCACGATCGCGGCCCACTGCGTCTGGATCGACGACGACGAGATCGACACACTGGCGCGGGCCGGCGTCAAGGTGTCCCATAACCCGGAGAGCAACATGAAACTGGCGGCGGGCGTCGCCCCCGTGCCGACAATGCTGCGTCGCGGGATCGATGTGGGTCTGGGTACCGACGGCAGCGCAAGCAACAACAATCTCGACCTCTTCGGAGAGATGTCCATGTGCGCCAGGCTCCACAAGGCCTTCACCACCGATCCCACCGTTCTGGGCGCGGAAACCGTCGCGGAGATGGCCACGCTGGGCGGGGCCCGGGTGCTGGGCATGGCCGACCGGATCGGATCGATCGCCCCCGGGAAATGTGCGGACATCATCCTGGTCAACCTGGACAAGCCCCATCTGACCCCCCTGTACCATCCCTTTTCCCATCTTGTGTACGCCGCCGGCGGCGCCGATGTGGTCACCAGCATCATCGACGGCCAGGTCGTGATGAAAGACCGGCACCTGCTCACGGTGGATCTGGACGAGGCAATCCGAGAGGTCCGCCAGATCGGAAAGAGGATCGCCGAAAAGAGGAAATGAGCCCGCAGGACCGGCCCGGGTGTTTCGGCAAACCGCTCCCGCTGCCGCATCCGGTATCATTCGATGTGGGGCCATTCGCCGCCCGGGGCGGGGTCTTTACTTTTCCGGTTTTTTCCATGTATAATTGCTCTCAAATGGCCGGCAGCCCCTTTTGCACAGGGGGGGTTCCATCTCGCCGATCCGGCAACGTCCCTGACCGCAGGGAGGGATCACCATGGGTTTCACGCGACGGTATTTTATCAAAAGCTGCGTTCTTTTCGGCGGGGCTTCCCTCCTTGCGCCCATGACAGGCCGCGGTCTTCAAGCCGGAGAAGCATCCTGGCAGCCGGGCTATCTTAGACTCGAAAAAGGGGGAAAACTCGCCGAGCGAATCCGGCAGGCTTACGCCCACTTCGAGAACTGCCGGCTCTGCCCCCGGCAATGCGGGGTCAATCGCGTCAGGGGTGAGCGCGGGTTCTGCCGTGCGCCGGTCCGCCCCGTCGTCTTCAGCTACAGCCCCCATTTTGGCGAAGAAGAACCGATCACGGGGGTGAACGGCTCCGGCACGATCTTCTTTTCCAACTGCAACCTACGCTGCATCTTCTGCCAGAACTGGCCGATCTCCCACGAGGGCAGGGGGAGGGAGATATCCGACGAAGACCTGGCGAATAGGATGATCGAACTGCAGAAGATGGGCTGCCACAACATCAACCTGGTCACCCCCACCCATGTCATGCCCAACATCCTGAGCGCCACGCGGATCGCCCTGAAAAAGGGGCTCCGCCTTCCCCTGTTCTACAACACCTGCGGTTACGAGCGGGTGGAGATCCTGAAAATCCTGGACGGGATCGTGGACATCTACAAGCCCGATTTCAAGTTCATGGATCCCCGGAAGGCATCGATATACGTCGCCGGCGCCTCCGATTATCCGGAACTGACGAAAAGGGCGATCCTCGAAATGCACAGGCAGGTCGGGGAACTTCGGACAGACAGAAGCGGAATCGCTTACAGGGGGCTGCTCATCCGCCATCTGGTCATGCCCAACCGGGCCGCCGACACGGATC
Organism: Thermodesulfobacteriota bacterium; assembly: GCA_040755475.1. Taxonomy (GTDB): domain Bacteria; phylum Desulfobacterota; class Syntrophia; order Syntrophales; family UBA5619; genus JAKAFS01. Next base: position 1,235 of record JBFMBA010000021.1, on the reverse strand, counting down.
AGTTCGTCGCATGGGTCGCCCAGGCACTGCCCAAATCCACCTACGTGAACATCATGGCGCAGTACCGCGTGGAATACAGGGCCTACGAATACCCCGAGATCGCCAGGGGGATCACCGCGGGGGAATTTGTCGAAGCGATTGAATGGGCCCAGAAGGCGGGCCTGACCAATCTCGACTCCAAATCGATGGGGGTTTACAGAATCTACCGCCGCAGCCGGTCGAACTGACGCCCTGCGGCGAGGATGCAGCCTTGTCGTCCGGGCTGCTTTGCCGGCCCATCCATCCAGAACAGCGCAGAAGCCATGTCGGATCACGGGCGATTGGGTCTTCACATGACGAAAAGAAGTTTTCTGCGCCTCTGCGGGGCGGGCATTTCCCTGATCCCGGCCCTGTCGCTGACAGGTATTCCCGGAACCGGCCGGGCCCAGATGTCGGGCAAGGGGTTTGTCAGAGCCAGGAGCGCCGCCTATGCCACCCCTCTGGACAAGGGGGAGATCCAGTGCATGCTCTGCCCGAGGCGCTGCCGCGTGCCAAACAACCGGCGGGGGTACTGCCGGGTGCGGGAAAACCGGGGCGGACAGTTCTACAGCCTGGTCTACGGGAATCCCTGCGCGGCCCACCTGGATCCCATCGAGAAGAAGCCGTTCTTTCATGTCCTGCCCGGCACGACCGCCTTTTCCCTGGCCACCGCGGGGTGCAATTTTCACTGCAAATTCTGCCAGAACTGGGAGATCTCCCAGGTGTCGCCGGAGGACCTGTACAATCACGACCTCCCGCCCGAGACCGCGGTGCGGAAGGCCAGGGATATGCGGGCCCGCTCGGTGGCCTACACCTATGTGGAGCCCGTCGTCTTTTACGAATACATGCTCGATACGGGCCGTCTGGCAAAGAAGGAGGGGCTTCTCAACGTCTTCCACTCCAACGGCTTCATCAATCCCGAACCGCTCCGCGGCCTGTGCCGGATCCTTGCGGCTGCCAATATCGATCTGAAGGGCTTTTCCGAAGGGTTTTATAAAAAACTCTGCGGCGGGACGCTCGATCCGGTCCTCGAGTCCCTCAAGATCCTCAAAAGGGAAAAAGTCCATCTGGAAATCACGAACCTCGTGATCCCCACGGAGAATGACGACATCCCGTCGATACGGGCGATGTGCCTCTGGATCAGGAAGGAGCTGGGCGCCGATACCCCCATCCATTTCACCCGTTTTTATCCCCTGTACCGTCTCCAGAGCCTCCCC
>JBFMBA010000020.1:0-18504 GCA_040755475.1 Thermodesulfobacteriota bacterium | reverse complement strand
GCCGCGAAAGGGAAGAGATGAAAGAGAGCACAGCCGACAGGATCAGCGGCCTGTTTCTGGTTGCCGTTGCGCTTGCCTTCGGGGTGGCGGCCCAGTGGCTGCCGGACAGGTTTGCCAATGAGTTCGCCGGTCCGGCCTTCATGCCGACCCTCCTGGCCGTGGCGCTGGGCATCTGCGGGGCGGGAATCGTGATTCAGGCCCGGCGCCTGCCTCCCAACAGCCGGATGCCCGGCTGGTTTGCCGCCGACCGCGCGGGTGCCATACGGATCGCCATCGTGGCCGCCGCGGTGGCCGCCTACAACCTGCTGCTGGAGCCGCTGGGGTATCTGATTACAACCTTCGTGTTCCTTGCCTTTCTGCTGTGGTACCTGAAGGTGTCCTGGTGGATCAACCTCACGATCAGCCTGGTCGCCACCATCGGCACCTACGCGCTCTTCGTCGTCTGGCTGAAGGTCGTGCTGCCGATGGGGCTGGTGGAGATCTACTTCTGACCCGACCGCAGGTGGCGGTGACCGGAAGCCCTCCCGTGGCCGCCGCTTGCCAGCCAGCGGAACAGGAACCCCGTCCTGCCGAAGCGTCTCGCCCCCGGTGAGACGGCTGCAACCGGTCCGGAGGGGTTCCGTCACAGATGAAGGAGCCATGCCCACGCGATGGACATCATACAGAACGTTCTTCTGGGGTTCGGCGTCGCGCTGCAGCCGATCAACCTGATTTACTGCTTTATCGGCGTCGTGGCCGGGACGCTGATCGGCGTGCTGCCGGGGATCGGACCCGTGACCGGTGTGGCGATCCTCATTCCCATCACCTTCGGGATGGACGCGATCACCGCGACGATCATGCTGGCAGGCATTTACTGCGGCGCCATGTACGGCGGATCCACGACATCGATCCTCATCAACGTGCCGGGTGAATCCGCCTCGGTCATGACGGCCGTCGACGGGTACCAGATGGCCAGGCAGGGCAGGGCGGGCGCCGCACTGGGCATGTCGGCCATCGGCTCGTTCATCGGGGGGTCGCTCTCGGTCATCGGCCTGATGTTCATCGCCCCTCCCATTGCCAGGCTCGCCCTCTCCTTCGGCCCCCCGGAATATTTCGCCCTCATGCTCCTGGGGCTGGCCACCCTGACCCGTTTGGCCGGAAAGAACCTCTACAAAGGCCTGGGAATGGGATTCCTCGGCATGCTCATCGGAACCGTCGGCCTCGATCCGGTGGCCGGGGTCCAGCGGTTCACCTTCGGACGGGCGGACCTCCTGGACGGTATCGGCTTCGTGTCGGTGGCCATGGGCCTTTTTGCCCTCGGCGAGATATTGATCAATCTCGAGGGCTCGCTCAGCAGGAGGGTCTTTTCCACGCAGCTGGGCTCGCTCCTGCCGACCCGATCGGACTGGCTGGCCTGCAGGTGGACGCTGGTCCGCTCCACCGCCATCGGTTTCGTGATCGGATCCCTGCCGGGGGCCGGGGCGACGGTTTCGGCCTTCATGGCCTACGCGGCCGAGAAGAGGGCTTCGAAGACGCCGGACCGGTTTGGGCAGGGGGCGATCGAGGGCGTCTGCGCCGCCGAGACGGCAAACAACGCCGCGACCGGCGGAGCGCTCGTCCCGCTTCTGACGCTGGGGATACCCTCTTCGGCCACGGTGGCGATTCTGATGGGCGCGCTGATGATGTACGGGCTGCGCCCGGGGCCGCTCCTGTTGACGGAGAGGCCGGACTTCTTCTGGGGCGTGGTCACCAGCATGTACATCGGCAATGTGCTGCTCCTGATCCTCAACCTGCCCATGATCGGTCTGTGGATCAAAATACTCAAGGTACCCTATCCGATCCTCATTCCGATCATACTGCTCTTCGTGTCGCTGGGCGCCTACACGGTCGGCGGGAGTTACGTCGATCTCTGGATCATGTTCGCCTTCGGCATCGTGGGCTACCTGATGCGCAAGTTCGACTATCCCGCAGCGCCGCTGCTGCTGGCCCTGGTCCTGGGTCCCATCATGGAGAAGAACCTGAAGCTCGCGCTGAAAATGTCCCAGGGGAGCGTCAGCATCTTCTTTGAGAGGCCCATCGCACTGGTCCTGATGGCGCTGATCGTCGTCTCGCTCGTATGGCCGCTGCTGATGAAGCGGTTTTCAAAGGAGAAGAAGTCTCTTGAAATGCCGGTGGCGGATGAAATGTAGCGCTTCGCCGCTCGCGGGGAAGGCCCCCGGGCCGCATGGCGCAGGGGTTTCGATTGTCGCAGGCCCCGCTGAAGGACGGGTCCGGGGACCCGCTGGCAAAGGTGATGTGCGACCGGGGGCGCCGGCGGGAAAGGCGAAGCTCCGGGCGGGCGCCGCACCCGGCCGTCGGCTGGTGAGGCGCCTATGGTGAAGGCAGTCAAGCCGAAGGCGCGCCGGGAGGCGCCTTCGGGAAAAAAAGGGGCTCCTTCGGCACCGGATTCCCTCTGCCCGCCTGCCGGACGGGGTGCTACGGCTGAGCCGTCCGTCACCTATGAGATATACCGCCAGAGTCTGTCTGAACAGGTCTACGGTTATATCAAGCGCCTGATCCTCTCCGGGGACATTCAGGGCGGGGAGCGCATCCCCGAGGAAAAGGTGGCCAGGCAGTTCGGGGTGAGCCGAACGCCCATTCGGGAAGCGTTGAGCCGCCTGGAGGAGTATGGTCTGATCCGGATCAAGCCCCGTTCCCATGCGGAGGTGGTCGCCTTGGAACCCCGGGAGGCCGAACAGCTGGCGGTGATCAGATCCCAGCTGGAAACCCTGGCCGTCGGCCTGCTGACCGAGTGCGGAACAGAGGAGGATTTCGGGGCGCTGGAACTCCTGGCGAAGGAATGCAATGTCCTGATCGCCGAAGGGGATATCGCCGCCACGTTTGAAAAGGACAGCCTGCTGCACCTGGAAATCGCGCGGCGCACCGGAAACCGGCACCTCTACGACATCTATGAAAAGCTGGACGCGAAGCTGCAGCTGCTGCGCCTGGTTCTGCGGCTGCCTCTGGAAAAACTGGTTCGGTACGTCAGTCATCATGACGACATTATTCGTTACATGCGAAGGCGCGACAAGGATGCAGCCATCGCGCTGATGAGGCGTCATGTGATGAATCAGCTCGATGATGTCGAAAAGGTGAGTCAGGGGAGACAAACATGACAATAAAAAAGCCGACGCTGGGGGTTCTGCTGGGCGATTCCTCGGGCATCGGGCCGGAAATCGCGGCCAAGCTCCTGGACCGTCAGGAGATTCACGCCGCGGCGAATGTGGTGATCGTGGGGGACTACCGGATTTTCCGGATGGGCCAGGCCATCGCGGGCCTATCCCATCCGGTGACATTGATTGACCGGCTGGACCGGGCGTCCTTCGAGGCCGGCCGTCCCTCTTTTTATGACTATCCCGCCCTGTCGGACCGGGACGTCACCCTGGGAAAGGTCAACGCCGCATCGGGGAAGGCGGTGGTCGACACGCTCCTGTTCGCGGTGGAGCTGGCGCGTGACGGGAAACTCGACGGATTCGTGTTCGCCCCCTTCAACAAGGAGGCGATGATCCTGGGGGGCCTGCCCCATCACAGCGAGCTGGACCTGTTCAAGGCCACGTTCAACAGGCCCGATATCCCCGGCGAGGTGAGCGTTCTGGACGATCTCTGGACGACGCGGGTCACCTCCCATATCGGCATCGCCGAGGTCAGCGCCCGGATCACCAGGGAAAGCGTCCACAACGCCATCCGCTTTTTGCACGGCGTCCTGCGGACATCGGGCGTGCAGCAGCCGCGGCTGGCCGTCTCGGCCCTCAACCCCCATGCCGGCGAGGGCGGTGCATTCGGGTCGGAAGAAAAAGAGGCGATCGCGCCGGCGATCGCGGCGGCGAGGGCCGAGGGGATCGATGCCGACGGCCCCTTTCCGGCGGATACGGTCTTCCTGCGCGTCAAAGAGGGAAACTACCATGCCGTCGTTTCCATGTATCACGATCAGGGACAGATAGCCACGAAACTGCTGGGCTTTGACCGGGGGGTGACGGTGCACGGCGGCCTGCCGGTGGCGATCGCCACGCCCGCCCACGGCACGGCTTTCGACATCGCGGGCAGGGGCGTCGCCAACCCCGAAGGGATCACCCGCGCTTTTCTGATCGCGAGCCGACTGGCGAAGCGCCTCGAACAAGGCGGCGTGCCCTCTGGCGGCCTGTTCCGGCACTCTACCTGTTCAGGGGGGGCGCCGACGCAGGGGAAAGCGGGCGCACTTGCATGATATCACACCGGCACTGTGGAGCGTTCGGTGAATGCGGCCCCGGGGCGTGCGCATCACCCGACGGAAGGGGCGGCGAGACCGGTCAGGGCGCCGGTCGGTGAAGGTCTGTGAGAGGACTGACGATTGAAACCAGCGGGTCCCTATCTGCTCGGCATTGACATCGGCGGGACCGGCGCCAAGGCCGGCGTATTCACCCTCGACGGCCGGCTGGCGGGTGCCGGCTACGGCGAGTATCAGATGACCAGCACCGTGCCGGGGCAGGCGGAACATGATGCCGAAGCGTGGTGGGGATCGTCGGTCAGGGCGGTTCGGGATGCCATCCGCGACGTGGCCGCCGACGCGATTCTGGCGGTGGGCGTCGGTTGCACCAACGGGCTGGTCGCGGTGGACCGCCGGGGCCATCCGCTGCGGCCGGCCATCATGCTCTGGGACCAGCGAGCCCTTCCGGAAGTCGACCGGATCCGGGAGATTCTGGATGCGGACCGGGTTTTCGACATCACAGGAAACCCGGTCGCGCCGGGGGCCTATTCGCTGCCGACCCTCCTCTGGCTGAAGCACCATGAACCCGAAACCTTCCGGGCGGCCCACAAGCTGATGGTTCCGGGCGGGTACCTGGTGGCCCGGTTGACCGGGGAGTTCACCATCGACCATTCGCGGGCCTCAACGACCCTGCTGTTCGACATACGCCAAAAGGAATGGCACGCCCCCTTCCTGGCGGCCCTTGATATCCCCGAGGAAAAGCTCCCCAGGCCGGAGCCTTCCGATGCCGTGGTAGGAACGGTGACCGGGGAGGCGGCGCGCCTGACCGGCTTGAGACCGGGAACTCCCGTGATCGCCGGATGCATGGACACCATCGGCGCCTCCATCGGGTCGGGGGTGATCAGACAGGGCGAGTGTTTCGTCATCATGGGCACGGCGGCCCGGGTATCCGGCCCGCTGGGGCACACCCGGTTCGACAGCCGTTTCATGAACTGCACCCAGGTCCTGCCCGATCTGTGGCTCTATATCGGCGCCGTCAACGGGGTGGGCTCCTCGCTGCGATGGATCCGCGATACCTTTTGCCGGATGGAGCAGGGGGTGGCCGACCTGACCGGCGCCGACGTGTACGACATGATCACCGCGCAGGCCGCGCAGGCGCCTCCCGGCAGCAAGGGATTGCTGTTCCTGCCCTATATTTCGGGCGAGCGGACCCCCATCTGGAACCCTTACGCCCGCGGGGTGTTTTTCGGTGTCACGCTGGGGCACAACCGCAACGATTTTTTCCGGTCGGTCCTGGAGGGCGCCTCCTTTGCCATCCGCCATGTCGTTGAACTGCTCGAAACCGACGGCGGAGTCGACATTCAGGAGTTGCGGATCGGCGGCGCCGCCGCCGCAAGCGGCGTCTGGAACCAGATCATCGCCGACATGCTGGGGAAGAAAGTGGTCAGCCTGACCCAGAGCCACACGGAAGTCCTGGGGGCAGCGGTCCTGGCGGGCGTCAGCCAGGGCGTCTATCCCGATCTTCCTGCCGCGATGGGGAGTATCGTGATTCCGGGAAAGGCATTCCTGCCCAATGCCGAAGCCCACGCCGCCTACGACAGCCTTTATCCCCTCTACAGGGCGCTCTACGGGGACGTGCAGCATCATTTCGAGGAGCTGGCCAGGATGGATCTCCCCCAGGTTTGGGTAACCAAGGGGAATCAAAAATAGAATCGAAGGAGAATGCCATGTCATACACCATCAAGCGAACGTTTCACACGGGATTCTGCGTCGGCGATCTCGACTGGACCGTCGGATTCTTCGAGCAGGTGCTGGGATTCAAGCTGATCGACAAGGCGCCGCGCGACCCCAGAAACCAGTCCTTCATCTCCGGTGTCCCGGACGCCCGGGTGATGATCGCCTACATGGAGTGTGCGGGTCACTCGGTGGAACTGCAGGATTACAGCGGTCCGGCTGACCGGCAGGCATACCGGCCGCGCATGGTGGACGTGGGGCATTTCCACCTCTCCTTCGTGGTGGACGACGTGGACGCCGTGGTCGCCGCCTGCAGGAAGTACGACGACCGCATCCGGACCCTGTCGCCGCACCCCATGGAAGTGGACCAGGGACCCAACAAGGGGAACAGGATTCAGTTCGTCGTCCTGCCCGACGGCGTCCACCTCGAGTTCACGACAAGGGTCAACGAATAGGAGACCGATCATGTATCTGGAAACACTTCTGCACGCTGCCCGTGAAAAGACCGTCCGTGCGCTCATCATAGGCGCCGGGGAATACGGTTTCTCGTTCGTCTCCCAGTCACGGCGGACACCGGGCCTCTCGGTGATCGCCATCAGCGATCGCAGCATCGAGCGGAGCGTTGACGCATTCAGGCACGCCGGCCTTCCCGACGAGGCGATTGCGGTTTGCGAAACCAGAATCCAGGCTGAGGCGGCGCTGGCATCGGGCAAGGCCGTTGTCTCGAACGATGCGCTCATGCTGATCCAGTTGCCCGTCGATGTCGTTTTGGAGGCGACAGGCTCCCCCGAGGGTGCGGCCCTCCATGCCGATTCGGCCCTCAGGAACGGCAAGCATGTGGTGATGGTGTCCAAGGAGGCGGACATCGTCCTGGGGCCGCTGTTCCACCGTCGCGCCAAGGCGGCGGGACTGGTCTATACGCCGGTGGAAGGCGATCAGCCGTGCCTGCTCATGCAGATGATCGTGTGGGCGCGGGTGCTGGGTCTCGAAATTCTGTGCGCGGGCAAGACGAGCGAGTATGATTTTGTGTACGACCGGACCGCCGGGCGGGTGACAAGCCTGGATCGCGTCACGGACGCCTCCCGATTCGAGCGGCTTTGGGACCGCGGAAACCTGGATATCCGAAGCCTGGTCGAGGGGCGGGCAGCGGCACTGGCCGAGATTCCCCAGCATACGGTACCGGACCTGGTGGAAATGGGCATCGTGGCCAACGCGACAGGGCTCGTACCGGATATCCCCGCGTTCCATGCCCCCATCGCCCGCACGCAGGAGATCGCCGACATCCTCGTGCCGGCCGACATGGGCGGGATTCTCGGCGGGAGCAACCGGCTGGATGTGGTCAACCAGCTCCGTCGCCCCGATGATGTCAGCTTTGCCGGCGGCGTCTTCGTCGTGGTACGCTGCGAGGACCGCAAATCGTGGGAAGTCCTGCGGGCCAAAGGCCATGAGGTCAACCGCTCCGGCGATGCGGCGATGATCTATCGACCCTCGCATCTGCTGGGAGTGGAATCGGCGACGACGGTTCTGGCCGCCGCGCTTCACGGGATGTCATCGGGCGCCCGGGATGTCCGGCCCCGTTTCGACGTGGTCGGGCGGACGACGCGATTTCTCCCGGCGGGCGCCGTTCTGACGGTGGCCGGCCATCATCACCAGATCGCCGGGGTGGAAGGGTTGCTCGTCGAGGCGCTCAGGGCCGAGGGGGGGAATCCCGTTCCTTTCTACATGATGGGAGACCACCGGCTCGCGTGCGATGTCCCGGCGGGAACCGTCATCACGGCCGACATGCTGCAGCGGCCCGCGAACTCCTTGCTGTGGTCGCTCCGGCGGGAGATGGAAGAGGCGTTCGCGCTTCGCTGATCGAGAGACCGGCTGCGTCTTTCTAACGAGCGCGCAAGAAGCGGGTGTCCCAGGTCGGGACGAGGGATTTTTTTCATCATGCATGAAGGAGGTTCGAGATGAAAACAGGGTTCGTCAGTCGCAGATGGGTCCGGATCACGGTATCGGTGTTCTTTGCCGTTATGTTCTTCGCCCTTCAGGCGCAGGCCGCCGATTTCAAGCCGGGCAAACCGATCACGATGATCGCGCCCGCCGCCCCGGGCGGGGGCAGCGACGTCCTCTCCAGAACCATCGCCCAGATCGTCGCCAGCGAGAAGCTCGCTCCTCAGCCGATGATCGTCCAGAACGTCCCCGGCGGCGGCCAGGCCATCGGTCTGACGCAGTTGGCCCAGGCGAAGGGAAACACCCATATGCTCGCCGTTGCCAACCCCGCTTCGGTGGCCGGTCTGCTGGTTGCCGGGAAGGGCGCCCCGAGTATCAAGGACCTGACCATGATCGCCCAGCTGGCCCTCGATGAGCAGCTCATTGTGGTGAGGAGCGATTCCCGTTTCAAAACCATCCAGGATGTCATCGCCGAATCCAAGAAGAAGGAGAATTCCATCTCGATCTCCGGATCGGACCAGGCGGACCGTGTCTGCAGCCGCATGTTCGAGAAGTTCGCCGGGATCAAGATGCGTTACACCCCCTTCAACAGCGGCGGGGAACAGATGACGGCCCTGCTGGGCGGCCATGTGGACCTGCAGTGGGCCAACCCCCCGGAATTCATCGGCCAGTATGAGGCCAAGCAGGTCCGGCCGCTCGTCCTGGCCCAGGAACAGCGGATCAGCCAGTTCAAGGATATCCCCACCTTCAAGGAGCTCGGCATCAACCTCGTCTTCAAGTTTTTCCGCGGCGTCATCGCCCCGCCGGGGCTTCCCCCCGAAGTGGTTGCCTATTACGAGAGCATGCTGAAGAAGATGATCGAAACCAAGGCGTGGAAGGAGAACTATCTGGCCAAGAACCTGCTGAGCCCCGCCTGGCAGACCAGCAAGGAGTTCACCAAGACGATCCACGACAGCGAGGCGGTCTTCGCTGAGACGCTCAAGGAACTCGGGCTGATCAAATAGCCCGGTCAACGGGAGTGGATGATGTGGTACGCGAACATCATTGCGGCAGTGGCTTTTTTTCTCCTGGGGATCGCAACCGTCCTGTTCGCCTGGCTGGATTTGCCCTACACCGCCGACTTCAGTCCGGGGCCGGGCTTCCTCCCTCTCTGGCTGGGAATCGGCATGACGCTCTCTGCCGTGCCCGTGATCGTCGTCGGGCTCAGAAAGGCGGATAGGTCGGGGGCATTTTTCAAACCGGAAACGGTAAGGAGCGTCAAGGTGCTCATGCTGGTCGTGGCGGTATTTCTCCTTCTGCCGGTGTTCGGATTTTCCGCCGGCCTAGCCCTCATCACGGGGGGCGGCATGCGTCTGATGGGAAATCACGGCTGGGGCTTCTGCGCGGCGATCGTGGTTGTGACGGCCGTCTGCATCCATTACCTCTTCGGCCAGTGGCTCAGCATCCCCTTGCCGGAAGGTCTGATCGGGTGGTAGCGGCATGGACCTGCTCCATAACCTCTATACCGGGTTCGCCATCGCCCTGACCTGGCAGAATCTCCTCTTTTGCACCGCGGGGGTCGTCTTCGGTCAGATGATCGGGGTTCTGCCGGGGATCGGGGCGCCGACGGCGATCGCGCTGCTCCTTCCCCTGACGTTTTCCATCAACCCGACCTCGGCGATCATCATGTTTGCCGGAATTTACTACGGCGTGGCCTACGGCGGGACGATCACCTCGGTGCTGATCAATGTTCCGGGAGAATCGTCCTCGGTCATGACCTGCATCGACGGCTATGCGATGGCCCAGAAGGGGCGCGCCGGAGCGGCGCTGTCGATCGCGGCCATCGGTTCGTTTATAGCCGGGACGATCTCCATCGTCCTGCTGATGTCCTTTGCGCCGATGCTGGCCAGGTTTGCGCTCCGTTTCGGACCGGCGGAATATTTCGGTCTGGCGGTCATGGCATTCAGCCTGCTTACGGTCTTTGGCGGCGGGTCGCCCTTCAAGATCATTCTTTCCACCATCGCCGGCATCTTGATCTCCACCGTCGGCATGGACGGTGTCAGCGGCATGCCGCGCTTCACTTTCGGCATACCCCATCTCCTGGGGGGCATCGATTTCATCATCGTCATCTGCGGGATTTTCGGTCTGGCCGAAGTGTTCAACAGCATCGAGGAGCCGGAGGGCGGCGTCCTGATCAGGGATAAGTTGAAACTCAGCGACGTCTTTCTGACGTGGCAGGAATGGGTCGACAGCCGCTGGGCGATCGTCCGCGCCGGGGCGATCGGCTTCCTGATCGGGCTCGTCCCCGCCGGCGGAATCACGACAGCCTCCTTCCTCGCCTACATCGTCGAGAAGAAGGTGTCGAAACACCCCGAGACCTTCGGAACGGGCGACATTGCCGGCGTCGCCGCACCGGAATCGGCCAACAACGCCGCTTCGATCAGCGGTTTCGCCCCGCTTCTCGCGCTGGGCGTGCCCGGTTCCGCAACGACGGCCGTCATGCTCGCCGGCTTCATGATGTGGGGCATCCGGCCGGGTCCGCTCCTGTTCACGAACAATCCCGATCTGGTCTGGGGGCTGATCGCGAGCATGTACATCGGCAACGTCATTCTGCTGCTGATCAACATCTTCCTGATCCCCCTTTTCGTCATCATGCTCCGTATCCCCTATTCGATCATGATGGGGTTCATCATCATCTTCGCCTCGATCGGGGCATTCAGCGTGAACAACAGCATGTTCGACGTCTGGATGATGCTGGGTTTCGGCCTCCTGGGCTATGCCATGAAGAAATTGCATTATCCTGTCGTGCCGCTCATCCTGGCGATGGTCCTCGGGCGGCTTGTCGAGAACTCCCTCCGGCAGGCGCTGATATTGTCCGCCGGAAGTTTCGACATCTTCTACAGCCGGCCGATCACGGCCCTGTTCCTGACCATCGCCCTTCTGGCCTACTGCTCCCCGCTGATCCGGATGGCTCTGAAGAAGGCCGGTTACGGCAAGGCTGACATGAAGCTGGAATCTCTGTGAAACAGGGCTTTGCCCCCCCTTCCCCATCTCCAACGGATCCGGGGAACGGGAAGGAGAAGCCGGGAACTCATCAGCGGTTCAGGAGCGGCCGGGTGCAAGGAGGAGCCGGTCGACCTGCTGCCGGTCTATCTTCCCGTTGGGGAGGAAGGGGAGTTCCCTGACGATTCGGATCCGCCGCGGACGGCCATAGGATTCATCCATCGCGCGGATGGCCTCCCTCAGTTCGCGGACAGACAGGTCGCCGGCCACCAGAGCTGCGATCTGTGACTGCCGGGCGCCCGATACCGGTACGGCTGTGACATGGGCGTCCCTGACCCCGGGGATCTGCCGGATCTTTTCACGAACCCCCTCCAGGTCCACGCGCTTGCCGGCGACCTTGACGATATGATCGGACCGCCCCAGCAAGGTGAAGGCCTTCTCTCCGGCCTTGGCCACGCGGTCCGCCGTCATGAAGTAGCCGTCCGCATCGCGGGGCAGATCCGGAGAGAGGAAGGCCGAGCGGACGCAGAGCCGGTCGCCGGCAAGCTTCCACTCGAGATTCTCGTAAGGCGTCCAGGCGCCGTCAATGGCGCCGTGGGACCGGGTAGCCATGCCCCCCGTCTCCGTCGATCCGTAGATTTCCCTGATCGCCAGCCCCGTCTTTTCCAGGAAAAAGGCGGCGTCCCGGTCGTCGAGAGGGGCCGCCGAGGAGAGGGCGAGCCGGAGTGAAAAGCGCCGGAGGTCGTTGGACCTTAGCGCCCGGTAGTGAATCGGCACTCCCACCAGAACGGTCGCCTCTTCCTTCTGCAGGGCCTGAAGGATTTCCCGGGGGAATGTGCAGGTCCGTTCCAGGACTTGTGCCCGGGCAACGAAGGGCAGAAGCACCGAACCGAGAAGGCCGTAGATATGCTGGGGCGGCACGGTGGACACGATGCGGTCGGCCGGCCCGACGCCGAAGGTTCGGGCAAGGTGCATCGCTTCGCCCAGCAGGTTTGCGGGCGTCTTGGACCACAGGCGGGATTTCCCCGTGGAGCCGCCCGTGAAGAGAAAAACGAAGGCCTCATCGGGGGGCCGGACCAGCGTCAAAGGGCGCTCGCCCGGGCGGCAGGCTTCGATCCGGATCACCTCGGCGCCCTCGGGCGGCTCAACGGCGCCATCGGCCAGGATGAGCCGGAAGGGTTTTTCCGCGCGAATCTCACTGAGAACCCCCGGTTGAAAGGCGTGGGGCAGAACCAGGGGGGGGCCGCCCGCCATGGAAGCCAGCAGGGCCGCCAGCAGGGACGCCCTTTCCCCGATGCAGAGGCAGACCGGTTCATCGGCTGGAGTCCCCAGCCGGCTGAAGGTGTCCCTGATACCCGCCGCCCGCTCTCCGATCTCGCCGATGACGGTGCCTGACACGGTGAAGGGACGGGTCCTGTTTTCCAGAAGCGCTGCTGTCCTTTCGTACATCCTTTCTCCTGATGCGGCTGTGCGGAACCGTCAGCGGTTCAACGGCCCATTTGTTCAAGGCATATCGGCACTCGGCGCCTTCCCTGGGTGGGGGGGCCGGTTTCCCCCAAGCGGTCCCCGTTCGCATTCACCGCCGTAAACGGCTGCCCGGCGTGCCCGCGCGGTCAAGGGCTTCTCTGTCGCGCTTTACAATCGCCGATATTTCCAGATCGGTCAATACGGAAAAAAGGGATCGCGGTAAGCGGTTCCCCATCGAACAGGCAGGATGTCGCTGCCCTGTCCCGCCGGCTGCCGTGCGTCCCCTTCGAACAGCCCGCGGGACGAGGGGGCTTTCAGGAGAGTAATTTTCGGACGAGCTTTTGGATGGCAAATCTCACCAGAGTCCCCATATAGTGCGGGGCCCGTGCGAGCCAGGCGCCGATGATGAAAACCAGGTAGGAAAGACCGTATGTCGTCGGGCCGCCGATGACGGCGATCATCGGTTCCCGGAACCAGGCGGCCAGAATGCCCAATGCCGCCACCGCGGGCCACCCCAGGATATAGCTCAGCCCCATCAGGCACAAGCCGGCGATCAGCCGCTTCGTGGGGCGCTGCCTGAATTCACTCAGATCCGCCGGGTTGGCGAGGAGATCGGCGACATATTTTCTTCCGGCGAGGTACTGGCCGATTCTTCTGCGCATCATCGAAGCTGGTCCTTTGAGAAAAGCCTTTTGTCCCTCATCGGGAGGTTTTTCATCGGTATGGACGATGACCCCCGCGAGGGAATCTCATACCACCGGCCCTCTTTTATTTCTATGGCGAATTGCGCTCCCGGCCATGATGGTTTCTTGACAGTGAGACGGGCCCATACTATAGGTCGAACAGGCAGAATGCCATGGATGGGGGTACCGTGAAGGAAGAGGCGAAGGGCTGGGATTTTTTTCACCGCATCTACTGTATTTCCCTGGAGGAGCGCCGGGACCGGCGGCAGAAAGCCGAGGCCGCCTTTTCCGAAGTGGGTCTGGCCGGGAAAGTGGAGTTCCTCATTGTCAAACGCCATCCCTTCGATGTGGAGCAGGGCATGTATGAATCACACATGGCCTGCATGCGCAGGGGCCTGGAGACCGGCGCGGAGCGGATGGTCATATTCGAAGACGACATCGTTTTCCGGGGATTTGACGCGGACCGCTTCGGGCAATGCACGGAATTTCTGGCGGAGCATCCGGACTGGAAGGTGCTGCTCCTGGGGGGCCTCACGCGCTCCTCTCGCAGGACGGCGCATCCGTGCATGCAAAAGGTCCGCTACCGGAGCCTGATGCACGCCTATGCCGTCAACAGGCCCTATGCTCAAACGTTGGCTTATCGGGGGTGGCAGGGGATCATCATCGACACCCTGTTCCGGCCCCTCACCGATCACGTTTATGGCGTCTACCCCATGTTCGCCTTCCAGGGCGATTTTCCCTCGGACAATGACAAGTACCCGGGTCTGGAGCGCTTCAGGCGCCTGTGCGGCGGACTCGCCCGGATTCAAAAGGCAAACGAGTTCTACCAGCGCCACAAATGGGGAATCCTCTCTGCCCACTTCGCGATCCTCGCGTATCTTCTGGCATCGGTCCGCTACCGGTGAGTCTGTGCAGGCAAGGCCTCCCCTACCGGGCGGGCCGGCAGGACGGCATTGAACGCACACCCCGGGGGCATCCCGCCAAAGGGATGTAGAACCCCGAATTCCGTTGCCCGGGCAGCCTTTTTGGTGTATAGACTGTTGCCGTTTATGACGGCCGGGCGAGAGCCGCAACCCCGTTTGGGGCAGGCGGCGGGTGAAGATGTGCGGGACTGTCCCTTTGCGATGGCGGAGGCCCTGAGGCGTTCCCCACCGGCGGAAAAGAGCGGTGCAGGCGGCATGCGACGGTGGAAAATCCCGGAGAAAGGTTGGTATGGAGCCGTTCATCGAGGAACTGAAAAGAAAGATCATAGACACCCTGGAACTGCCGGATATCCGGACGGAGGATATCCCCACGGACGGGCTGCTCATCGGCAATGACCTGGGACTGGATTCCATCGATGTGCTGGAACTGGTCATGATGATCGAAAAGGACTACGGTGTGAAGATCGAAAACCGGGAAGTCGGGGTGCAGGTGTTCAGCTCCGTGCGGTCGCTCGCGGCGTATGTGTCCGAACACAGCCCGGGGGCGGGACGGTGAAAAGCATCCGCGCCTTTGTCTGCGGCGCAGGGATCGTCGATGCCGCGGGGATCGGTTTGGAAAAAACCTGGGAGGCCCTGCAGAAGGAAAGATCCTGTCTCAAGCCCCTTTCGCTGTTCCCGGTATCCCATATACCCGCACCCCCCGCCGGTGAACTGAATGAGCCGCTTCCCGCGGACGGGGATCTTCCCCGGACGCATGCCATGGCCCTTCTGGCCGCGCGGGAAGCCCTTTCTACCCAATCCTCCGTTCCCGGGGCGATCGTTCTGGGAGGAACCACCGGGGGGATTTCCACCACCGAAACCCTCATACGGGACGGCGTACTGCAACCGGAGGCGTACCGGCACCACGGTCTGGGTACTGTGGCGGCTTGCCTGGCTCGCAGTTTGAAGTGCCGGGGGCCGGTGATCACCGTGTCCACCGCCTGCGCCTCGGGGGCGACCGCCCTGAAGATCGCACTGGAGTTGATCCGGCGCGGCCAGGCCGGAGCGGTTCTGGCAGGGGGGGCCGATTCCCTGAGCCGCCTCACCTATTACGGGTTCCATTCGCTGCAGCTGATCGATCCGGCGGGCGCAAGGCCTCTGGATGCGGCCCGGCGGGGGTTGACGGTGGCCGAAGGGGCGGCGTTTCTCCTTCTCGTGGGTGCGCATGAGCCGCCGGAAGGGGCGCTCGCCGAACTGGTGGGGGCCGGGCTCTCCTGCGACGCCCATCATCCCGCGGCGCCTCATCCCGAGGGTGCCGGCGCGCTCGATGCGATGCGACGCGCCCTGGCCGATGCGGAAATGGACGCCGCGGCCGTGGATTACATCAATCTCCACGGGACGGGAACCCTGGAGAACGATCTGGCGGAGGCCAGGGCCGTCCGGGCGCTCTTCGCCCATCCGCCGCCGCTATCGTCGATCAAAGGCATTTTCGGCCACTCCCTGGGCGCCGCGGGCGCCGTCGAAGCGGTGGTGTCCGTTCTGTGCATCGCCCGGGGATTCATACCGTCCAATGCGGGATGCCGGGTTCCCGATGGGGCGCTCGGTCTTCAGCCCGTGCTGCGCGGACGGCCGGGAAAGGTCGGCGCCGTCCTTTCGAACTCCTTCGGATTCGGCGGGAACAATGCCGCGCTGGTTTTCGCCCGGCCGACGGGAAAGGCCCGGCGCTCGGGACACCCGGAAATCATGTCCTTTTCCGTGACGGGCGCGGCCTGCCTGACCGGCGCGGGCCCGACCGACGAGACGCTGGAAGCCTTCAGCCGGGGAGAGACGCTCCGCGGCAGACCGGATCTGGGTACGATCCGGAGCGACCTTTCCGCGGCAAGCCTGCGGCGTCTCAGAAGGCTTCCCCGTATGGCCCTCATCCTTGCCCTGGCCGCCGGGAAAGCGGCGGGACTGCCGGAAGGGGCAGGCTCCCCGGGGGGAATCTATTTCGGGACCGGTTGGGGGCCGCTGACGGAAACCGGCGATTTCCTCGGTCAGCTGTTTGCATCGAAAGAGCAGTTCGCCAGTCCCATGGATTTCATCGGATCGGTGCACAACGCCCCGGCCAGCCAGGCGGCGATCGGGCTGAAGGCGACCGGGCCCAACATCACCGCGACCGGGGGGGACTATTCATTCGAGCAGGCCCTGTACAGTGCGGCGCTGATCACGCAGGAGGGCGAGGCGCCCGTCCTGGTCATGGCCGCCGACGAGCATCACGACCTGCTGTCGCCCCGGCTTGACCCCGCCGGCGCAGGGGCGGGCGAACCCGCCGACGGCGGCGCCGCTTTTCTCCTGAAACCGCACGGGCCTGCCGCGGGGCCGAGGCTTGTTCCCGCTTTTCTCTCCTATGTGCCCGGGGACGCGGAGGTTCTCGCTCCGCTGATCGAGGCCCTTGGCGGTCCTGAAGCGATCAGAGACCGTTTCGGCGCCCTGTTTGCGGGGATCCCCGCGAGCACCCGTCCGCGGGGCGAGTCGCTCCTCGCGGATTTTCTCCGGCGGACGGCATTCACCGGTCCCGTGATCGATTATCGATCCATCACCGGAGAATTCGCCGCCGCCGCCGCCGTTGCCGCGGCCCTGGCCGTGGATACGGTGCGCCGGGGCCTGTTGCCGCCGCTCCCCCCGGTGAACAAGGTCACCAGCCTGAATGGAAAGGGGATCCTGCTGCTGGGGCTGGGTGAATACGTGACCGGCATCGAGGTGAACCGGTGAAGCTTCTTCTCCTGTCGGCCAATACCACCCAATACCCCTATCCGGTCTATCCGCTGGGGCTCGATTATATCGCGGGGGCCCTCGCTCCCCGGCATGAGGTCAGGGTGGCGGACATGCATCTGGTGGGCGGGCTGACCCATCTGAGCGACGCCATCCGGGATTTCAGCCCGGACTGCATCGGCCTGTCGATCCGGAACATCGACAATGTGGACACCATGGCCACGAAAAGCTTCGTGGAGGCCTACCGAGGCATCATCCGGTGCATCCGGGGGTGCTCGAAGGTCCCCGTGGTCATAGGGGGGAGCGGTTTTTCCATTTTCCCGGGCGAGCTCCTGTCCCTGCTCGATGCCGATTTCGGTGTCGTCGGGGAAGGGGAGGTCCTGGGCCCGCTCCTGGACCGGCTCGAGAGGGGAGCGGCTGCCGCCGATTTGCCGGGCGTCATCTGCAGAGGGGGGCCTGTCCGGGGACCGGTCCTCTGGACGGGCGGGGTCGCGCGGCGGTTCGAGCCGACTGCTGCGCAGCTGCAATTCTATCTCCAGCGGGGAGGAATACTGAACCTGCAGACCAAGCGGGGCTGTCCCTTCCGCTGCATCTACTGCACCTATCCGCGGATCGAAGGCAGCTCCCTGCGCCTGAACCCGCCCGAAGAAGTGGCCCGCGAGGCCGTGGAGCTGCAGGAGATGGGCGCCCGGTACCTTTTCATCGCCGATTCGGTGTTCAATGCCGACTACGCCCACAGTGCGGCTGTTGCCAGAGCCTTTCAACGCCGGGGGCTGACCGTGCCCTGGGGGGCTTTTTTCTCTCCCACCCGTGCCCCGGACGGTTATTACGAAAGTCTGGCCGAAGCGGGTTTGACGCATTGCGAATTCGGGACGGAATCCCTTTGCGACGCCCAGCTCGGCAGGTACCGCAAGCCCTTTTGCCTGGAAGACGTGGTGGCGTCCCACGGGAGTTGCCGGCGGGCCGGTGTTCATATCGCCCACTATCTTCTTTTTGGGGGACCGGGCGAGGATGGCCGCACCCTGGAGGAGACCCTGGACCGCATGGAGGCGCTCGAACGGGCCGTGTTTTTCATTTTTTGCGGGATGCGGATCTTTCCCCATACGCGCCTGTACCAGATCGCCCGGGAAGAAGGACAGGTGGGTCCGGATGCGGATCTGCTCGAGCCCCTGTTTTATCGCTCCCGGGGCATCGAGGCGCCGGAGATCATCTCCCAGGTGAAGGCACGGGCGCGGGGACGAATGAACTGGGTCTATGGAGACGGAGGCGAGAAGAGCGAACGGATCGTGGCCCGGATGCACGCCCATGGCCACTCGGGTCCCCTGTGGGAACTTCTTCTGGGATGAGGGGGCACCGCTGGCAGAACCGCAGTCGAACCGCCGTCCCTGTCGGTTCACCATGGTGCGCCCGGTCCGGCAGCAGTCAGGCGACGCGGCGGAGGAAAAAGAGCATGTCCTATCAGAAGGGAAAAACGGATCAGGTTGTGGTAGGCGACGGCCCGGTGCGGCTGTCCGGGATCCTGGCCGTGGCAAGGGGGGGCGTCCCGGTTGTGGTGAGTCGCAGCGCTGCCTTCGGCAAGCGGATGGAAGCCTCCCGGCGGCTCCTGCAGGCGGCCATGGAGGCCGATGTGCCGGTCTACGGCGTCACAACCGGATTCGGGAAATCCTGCGGAAACCGCGTCAGCAGAAAGACCGTGCTGCGACAGGGGGAGAATCTCATGCGCTTTCACGGCTGCGGAACGGGGGAGCCGCTCGGGTGGGAGGAAACGCGCGCGGCGATCCTCTGCCGGCTGCTGTGCCTGGCCCGCGGCTATTCGGGGGTCTCCCTTCCGCTTCTGGATCAT
>JBFMBA010000019.1:0-14738 GCA_040755475.1 Thermodesulfobacteriota bacterium | reverse complement strand
GAAAAGGCGCGGATCATCAACATCGGTTCCCTGAGCGCCTACGCGAGCAGCACGAACCGCGGCGAATACTGTTTGTCCAAGGCCGGCGTGGGGATGATGACGGCGCTCTTCGCCGACCGCCTGGCGGAGTACGGAATCAACGTGTACGAGGTGCGCCCGGGCATCATCCGCACCGACATGACCGGGGCCGTGCGCGGCAAGTACGACGGGCTGATCGCCGGCGGCCTGACGCCGATCGCCCGCTGGGGCGAACCGGAAGACGTGGCGCGCGCCGTGGCCGCCATCGCCGGGGATTGCCTTTCCTTCTCGACCGGCGAAATCATCAACGTGGACGGCGGGTTTCATCTGCGCAGGCTGTGACCCGCGCCTCAGCCCGATGAATCCTCGAAGAGGACCTTCAGGACCGCGTCGATCTCCCGGAGGGCCTTGACCACGGCGGCGGCCGAAGCCGGCTTCCATCCCGCGGCGTCCGATGCCGCCAGTTCCCCTGTGATTGCCCCGATGGCGCCCTTCACGTCCAGGTCCCGGTCCATATGCCTGCGGAAGGAGTCCCCGATCCGCCGCGCAGGGACACTCGCTCCGGGCACCGTCCCGCCCGCCTTCGCGGCGATCATCCGGGCCCGCTCGCGCAGATGGAGGCGTGCTGCCGCCGCCCGCTTCATGTTCCCCTCCGAATAGGAGAGTTTTTCCCGGTAATGGCCGCTGATGAGAAAAAAGCGGACGTCGGCCGGACTGTACCCCCGATCCAGGAGGTCGTCGGTATAGAGCACATTCCCCAGGCTCTTGGACATCTTCCGGCCTCCCACGAGCAGATGGCCGCCGTGGAGCCAGCAGCGCGCCATGGGATAGGGGCGGAGCGATTCGAGGACGGCCAGGGAGTAGTCGTGGTGGCGGTAGAGATTGTCGATGCCGCCGCAGTAGACGGAAAGGGTCTCTTCAAAGCGACTGCCGACCATGCTCGGATCCTGGATGTTCCATGCAGGCCTCCCCCGCCCGATCGGGGTATCCCAGGACACGGGATCCCCTTCCCGAAAGCCGTGCCAGAGGATGAAATCGCCCAGGTTCCAGCGGTTGCCCGCATAGGTGTCGCGATGGAAGCGCCGCCTTTGCGCCGGCCATCGGCCCATGTCCAGACCGTAGATTTTTCCGAATCCGGGAAACTTCAGGGGATCGAAGTAGACGTTGCGCCCGTGCCGGTAGGCGACGCCCTGTGCCAGGAGCTGCCCGATCATGGCGGCGGCCTGCTCCACGTGTTCCGAGGCCCGGGGCAGATGGTCGGGCATCCGGATGCACAGGAGGCGCATCTCCCGGAGAAATCCCTCGATGTTCTCCCGGGTGAGCCTCTCGAGCGTGATCCCCTTCCTGCCGGCCTCCCTGATGGCCTTGTCCTCGATGTCGGTGACCGTCATTCCCCGCTCGACGGGCCAGCCGAGGTATTCCAGGTAGCGGACCAGGATGTCCTCGAAAAGGAATGTCCGGAAGTTGCCGATATGGGACCGCTGATAGACCGAGGGGCCGCAGGTGAAGACCGTCACGACCCCGGGATTGACGGGACGAAAGACCTCCATTTTCTTTCCAAGGGAGTTGTAGAGCGTCAGCATGGTCATCCCTCTTCTTTGTCCTACACCACATCCAGGTGCTTCCATTTTCCCGAGCGGAACCGCCCCGCCATCAGCAGGCTCTGGCAGCACATGGAGAACACCATGGCCCACCAGACCCCCGTCGCGCCCAGGCCCAGGGGAAAGGCAAGCCCGTACGTCACGGGAAGGCGGATCAGCCAGATGGAGACGATCATCACCCACATGGTGCCCCGGGTGTCCCCCGCCCCGTTGAGCCCGCCGCTGACCGCCAGGCTCAGGGCGATGAAAGGCTGGGCGATCATGTTGATCTGCAGGTAGCGGGTGGTCTCGGCAAGGACCGCCGGGTCCCGGGCCACGAGGGCGGCGAAGGACTCCGCCCGGAGGAAGACCGCCAAGGCCAGGAGACTGAGGATCGTCACCCCCGCCGCGGCGATCCACCAGACCGCCCGCTCCCCCCGCTCGGGGTTTCCCGCCCCCAGGTTCTGACCGATGAGGACCGAAGCGGACATGTTGAGCGCGAAGGCCGGAAGAAAGATGAGCGCCTCGATCCGCAGGCCGTTGGAGATCGCCGCCATGGCGGTGATGCTCTCCTCGCCCAGCCGGCCCAGGATGTTGTACAGGATGATCGTTCCCGTGTTCCAGGCGATCTGGAGCATGGCCGCGGGCCACCCGATGTGGATGATCTTTTTCACCGTGTCAAGGCTGAACGCCCAGGATCCCCTGTAGATCGACCGCCAGCGGCTCCGGTAAAACAGGACGAGATTGATCCCCATGCCGAGGATGACGGACACTGCCGTGGCGATACCGATCCCGGCGTAACCCAGCGCGGGAAGGGGGTACCAGCCGAAGACCAGGGCGAAGGCGCCGATGATGTTGACGGCGCTCACCACGAACATGGTGAACAGGGGGTAGAGCACGTCCCCGCTGGCGCGGAACAGGGAATTGGAGATGATCAGGAGATAGTTCGCCCCCAGGGCGATGGAGAAAATCTCGAGCAGCGTCACGGCGATCTCCCGTATCACCTCCGGAAACCCCGCTAAATCGATGATTTCCTGGGAGAGGCAGTAACCGACCAGGGTCAGAACGGCCGCGATGAGCCCCCCGAAAATCAGGGATTGCCTCGCCACCTCCATGGCCCGCCCGAGATCTTCTCCCCCGATCGCCCGCGAGACCAGGGCCACCGTTCCGATGCTGATCGCATTGGCGATGATGATGACGAAAAAATACAGAAGGCTGACGAAGCCCACCGCCGCCTGCACCTCCGGGCTGATGAAGCCCGCCACATAGACGTCGATGAATCCCACGAGGAAATTGAAGATCATGATCAGAAGCATCGGCCATGACAGCTGCCAGATGTTTCGCCACAGGCTTCCGGTGGTCAGATCGGAGGGGGTCATTTCTGACGTAGGGGCCTCCTCAACGGGAATGGGCATATGATATGGCCCAAGTGCGGAGTCTTGTCAAGGCAGGAATCCCTTTCGTGATAACAGTTGGAAAAGAATGCAAACCGCGCTATGATGTCCCATCTCAACAGGGGAGGCAACCATGGCAGAGCCGGAGGTGAAGGAACAAAAAGTCAAATTCAATCAGCAGAATCTGCATCACGAGGAGGTGTTCAGCGATCTGACGGTGGGCTCCATCCGCCGTCTGACGCCGGTGAAACCGAACGGGGAGCCGGACAAAAACCGCGCGATCCTTTTTGTCGGGCAGTCGCAGATCTACACGCAGCACGGCCCCATGCCCATCCAGTTCCCGATCGACGCGAAGAACCTGCAGCAGGCAATGGAGAAGTTTCCCGCGGCGATGGAGGAGTTCGTGGCGCACCTGGTGGAGGAGGCCAAGGAGCTGCAGCGACAGGAGCAGTCCCGGCTGATCGTTCCGGGGGGCGCGGCGCCGGGGAAGAGCAATATCATTCTGTAGCGAACCGGGCGCCCCGGAGTGAACAGGAACGTTCCATCCCCGCCGCATGCGGGTCCGGGGAGCGGCGGCGCGCTACCATGACGAGGACGGACCGGAGGGCCCTGTCCGATGAACACTTCGCTCATGCAGCAATACAGACAATTCCTCAAGGACTCGATTCGCAAGCGGATCGATTTTTCAAGGACGGATCAGAACCGGGGGATCGAGCCGCCGCCCATCGAAAAGCCCTTTGCCGACCATGCCGTCAGGATCGACCTCGCAGGGGGCCAAAGCGCGCCGATACGGGATATCGGCCTTTCGGAGGCGATCGGAAACCGGCAAAGCCGCAGGACCTATCTGAACCAGCCCCTGACCCTGGACGAGCTCGCCTTTCTTCTCTGGGCGACCCAGGGGGTCCGCTCGCGCATCGATGGCGGGCACGCCTACCGGACCGTGCCCTCGGCCGGATGCCGCCACGCCCTGGAAACCTATCTGTGCGTCCTGCATGTGGACGGTCTGAAGCAGGGGGTCTACCGCTACCTGCCGCTGGAGCATCAGCTCCTGTTCGAGTTTACGGAAGACCTCCTGGGCGACAAGCTCGTGGCGGCCGCCTTCGATCAGCCCTATCCGGGACAGGCGGCGGTGACCTTCATCTGGACCGCGGTACCCTACCGCATGGAATGGCGCTATGATCTGGCGGCGCACAAGGTGATCGCCATCGATGCAGGGCATGTCTGCCAGAATCTCTACCTGGCCTGCGAGGCGATCGACGCCGGCACCTGTGCCATCGCCGCCTACGACCAGGAAGCGATGGACCGGCTGCTGCGGATCGACGGCGTCGACGAATTCGCCATCTACATGGCGCCGGTGGGAAAGGTGAGGAGCACAAACCGGTGACATCACGAAAAAGACCTATCAGGAGGTGACTCTCATGAAAACGGTTCCCAGGCTCACACTGGACGATGCGCGCGTCATGATGGCCGCGGCGGAGGAGAAGTCGCGCGAGATCGGCGTCGATATGGATATCGCCATCACCGACGACAGCGGCTGCCTGCTCATGTTTCATCGCATGGACCAGGCGCGCATCACCAGCATCGATATCGCGATCAGCAAGGCCTATACCGCCGCCGCCGCGCGGAAGTCGACGCGCGCCTACGGAGAGACGAGCATGCCGGGCGGTCCCTCGTACGGCATCCATGTGAGCAACCAGGGCCGCTTCATGATCGTCGCCGGCGGCCTGCCGGTCTTTTACAACGATCAGATCATCGGCGGCATCGGCTGCAGCTCCGGTCACGCCGACCAGGACGAGGTAGTCGCCCAGGCAGGCCTGGACGCCCTGCTCGCACACCTCGGGTCATAGAGGACCCTCCGGTGCGTGACAGGCGGTCCACCCCCCCGCAACAGCCCGTTTGGCACAGCCGCCAGACGGCCGGAAGGGCATCCTGCCGCGCATCTCCATAAACCCCACACCATGACCAAGGAGGATCATCACATGAAGGTCGTTGCATTCAACGGCAGTCCGAGAAAGGACGGCAATACCACGGCGCTGATCCGGCACATCTTCGAAGAACTGGAAGCGCAGGGCATTGAAACGGAAATCGTGCAGCTCTCGGAAAAGGTGGTCAAGGGCTGCATCGCCTGCGAAAAATGCGGTCACAACAAGGATCAGCGCTGCGCCGTCAGGAACGACGACGCCAACGAGTGCATCACAAAGATGCTCGGCGCGGACGGCATCATCCTGGGCTCGCCGGTCTATTTTCAGGACGTGACCTCCGAGATGAAGGCACTGATCGATCGCTGCGGCTACGTCTCGCGGGCCAACGGAAGGATGTTCAAGAAGAAGGTCGGCGCCGCCGTGGCGTCGGTGCGCCGGTCGGGCGCCATTCACACGCTCGACACGATGAACCACTTTTTTCTCAGCGGCGAGATGGTCCTCGTGGGACGGGCGATCGGAGTCGGCCGGGCGAGGGGCGAAGTGGAAAAGGACGCCGAGGGGATCGAACTGGCCAAATCCCTCGGTCAAAGGATGGCCTGGGTGCTCGGCAAGCTTCACGGGTAATCGGGGGATCGTTCGAAATGCACAGCACGAAACCGGCCGGTACAACCGACGGGGGGAAGCGTCCCCCCCCCGGGAGGCGCTGCGACGGGGGCCCGCCGCCCCCTTCGCGCCGGTTTGCGCGCAAGTCTGGGCGCTTGCGACTGCTGCTGTTGTTCGCCTGCCTGCTCTTCCCTTTCTCCCGCGCAGCAGCGGACACGGCACCTTCGAGCGTCGGCTTCACGATCCGGCCGGACCGGCCGCTGATGCAGCCCATCCCCGAGATCCCCATGAGCGCTGCGGATTGGGCCCTTCTTGCCTCGGGAAAACCCGTGACGCGGTTGCTGGATACCC
The DNA here is from genome assembly GCA_040755475.1 of Thermodesulfobacteriota bacterium. Classification (GTDB taxonomy): domain Bacteria; phylum Desulfobacterota; class Syntrophia; order Syntrophales; family UBA5619; genus JAKAFS01. The sequence continues at coordinate 8,870 of JBFMBA010000019.1, read as the reverse complement.
CGGGAGGATTCAAGGCGAGCTACATGCGGATCTTTCTTCCCCTCGATCCCCCCACGATCTGGCACATCCTCACCGACATCCACCATTTCAGCATGGTCTCGCCCGACTACCCCCAAAACGGCGCCTTGACGGACCGGCGTCGGACGTTCATGCCTTATGTCTACGATTCGTCGGCCTGCGAGAACGACCGATACCTCTACCAGCTTCTGGTCATGCCGGTGATCGCACCGCGCCACTTCACAGTGAAACGGTCCGGAAACCGCGCCGCTTTCCCCTGGGAGAGCAAGTGGACCCAGGAACCGCAGATGCGCTGCCAGGAGCGGCTCAACCCGGAGATGGACCGGTACCGGGCCGAGGCGGTCACCACCCTGCATAACGAGGGAAGCTGGCGCCTCTCGCCTCTGCCCAGGGAATTCATCAAAAACAAGGACGATCTGATCAAGACGGACCTGATCTACTATGTGGACAGCCACCCCGGGGGGAACCTCGCCTCGATCATGGCCGTCGTGAGCAGGGTCACCGAGACGGCACTGCCGGCCCTGGCCGATAACCTGCTCTTTCATGCAGGGAGGTGGCAGGAGCACATGCGCAGGCACCATACCGCAGCCCAGTACGCCGAGTGGGTATCCCAGGTCATGGCCTACCGGTCGGAGCGAGGGTACACGCCGTGACGGCCGATCAGCCCGCACATCCCCATTGCCGAGCAGCCCGGGCTGTTCAGCGCGCGGGTCCTTTCACAGCTGGGACACCCCGGCTGCCCTGATGCGGATCACGAGGCGGCGGGTGTTTTCATCTGCTCGATACGGGCAATGCGCTCCGCCAGCGGCGGATGGGAATAATGAAACCAGGCATACAGGGGATGGGGATGGAGATTGGCGAGATTGTCCTTCGCCAGACGCCTGAGGGCGTCCGTAAAGGGCCTGCCGGTTCCCATCAGCCCGACGGCAAAATCGTCCGCTTCCCTTTCGAATGTCCGGGCGATCACCGCCCCGAGGGGTGAAAGAAGGAAAAACAGCGGGCCGGAAAGCATGCCCAGCAGCAGGAGACCGACATAAGGAACGGCCTCGTCGAAGCCGAAGGTCCGGTACAGCGGCGGCCAGCCGGTGAGCCGGTATGCCAGGTAGAAAAGGCACAGCGAGGCGACCTTCGTGAGAACGAGCTGCTTGAGGATATGCCGCTTCTGCCAGTGCCCGATCTCGTGCGCCAGAACGGAAGCGATTTCATCGTGCCTGTGAGAGGCCAGCAGGGTGTCGAACAGCACAATCCGCTTTGTCTTTCCCAATCCGGTGAAATAGGCGTTCGTGTGCCTGGTCCGCTTGCCTTCATCGATCTGATAAACCCCCTCCGTCTTCAGGCCGACGCGGGACATGATCGCCACCAGGGTATCCTTGAGCGCCCGATCCCGCACCGGTTCAAACCGGTTGAAAAACGGTGCGATCACCACCGGGAACAGCCACAGCAGGAGCAGCTGAAAAAGGGCGAACAGCACCCACGCCCAGAACCACCACGTTTGCGGACCATACTGCACAATGAAAAGCAAAGACCCGAGCAGCACCGCCATCAGCGATGCGGACAGGGCAATCCCCTTCATCAGATCGGTGAGCCAGAGCCGCAGGGTGATCGTGCTGAACCCGTGCCTTTTTTCGATGACAAAGGTGTTGTAGAGGGCAAAGGGGATCCCCGTCAGTGCGCTGAGAACGACGACCGCGCCCAGAAACAGGAGGCCGGACGGGACGAAGGGGAGATCCAGGAGAAGAACCACCGACAGCAGCCAGGGAAGGAAGCCGCTCAGCAGGATCAGCAGAACGAACAGATCGTCAACGGCCTGCTCGAAGGATCGGACCCGTGATGATTCAATCGTGTAATCGGTGATTCTGGCCAGCGTCGCCCCATCGATATCGCCCCGGAAGACCTCCGGAATTTCATGACCGTGACGCCGGAGATGACGGATGTTCAGACGGGTGAGCAGCCACCGGCAAAGGGCCGTGACGGCAAAGAGGATGAGAAACAGGATCAGCAGGCCGTTGATTTCCACCATATCCGTCATCCCTATAAAATTCCTTGACTTACCCGACGGCTCTTAGTAGAGGTTGGGCAGCGATCCTTGCCCCGACAGTCTGCCGCTTTTCGACCGAACCGACCCTGCATGCGCAGCGGGCAGCACGGACAATCATGGGGCGGCGGCCTTGACGACAGGTATCTTCTGTTCATTGTCAATCCTTCCTCCTGCGGCGGTCATCCGTGGAAGCGGCTCGCAACCGCCGCTTGAGCAGCGACAGGATCAACCCTTGAAAATGAGAAAGGAGGCCAGACATGAATATCATCGATCGCGTGAAAAAGATACTTCTCCAGCCGAAAATCGAATGGGAAACCATCGCCACCGAAACCACGACGACGTCGGAGTTGTATCGAAGCTACATCATGCCCCTGGCGGCGATCGGACCGGTCGCCTCGATCATCGGCATGTCCATCATGGGGATCAGCACGCCTTTTTCGGCCACTTTCAGGATACCCCTCTCGAGCGCCATCGGCTCCGCCGCCCTGCAGTACCTGTTCGGACTGATCGGCGTCTATGTCATGGCCATGGTCATCGACTTCCTGGCTCCCAAATTCGCCGGCGAAAGAAACCTGAACCAGGCGCTCAAACTGGCCGCCTATTCCTATACCGCCGCATGGTTGTCGGGCATTTTCATTCTCATACCCGCCCTGAGCGTTCTGACGATCACGGGGCTGTACAGCCTCTACCTGCTCTATACGGGGATTCCCGTTCTCATGAAATCCCCCCGGGAAAAATCGCTGGGATACACGGTCGCGGCGGTCATCGCGGCCATCGTCCTGTTCATGATTATCGGCTGGCTGTCCCACTCATTTATTTCCTACCCGAGTCCCATGTATCTGCCGAAGTGAGCGGGTATGGTCGGAGGAAGCGATCCCGTTCAGATGAGGATGGACAGTGGGATATACAGACACAATCTGGTTGTGGCACCGCAGGCGATCGACGGGAACGGCCACGTCAATAATGTCGAATACCTGCGGTGGATGCAGGACGCCGCCCTGGGGCATTCGGACAGTCTGGGATTGACCTCCGCCACCCTGGCCGCGGGCGGAAGATGGGTGATCCGTTCACACAGGATCGAGTATCTCCGGCCCGCTTTTGCAGGCGAAGAGGTCTCCGTGCTGACCTGGATCTCCAATGTGCGCAGGGTCCAATCGCTCCGGAAATACAGGATCATCCATTCCGTCAGCCAAGCCGTTCTTGCCGAAGCGGAAACGGACTGGATCTTCACCGATGCCCAGACCGGACGCCTGCGTTCGATACCCGGGGCCGTCGCATCCCTTTTCACACCGGTGCCGCAGGGGGAAGAGCCGAAGTAGCACCCCCCGCGATTCAACCCGACTGACGCCTGCTGCCGGGGCCGGATTCACCGAAGCAAACTTCATTCAGGGCTCCGGGAACAGTGCGCCCGTTCCAGGATCCATTCGGCCGCCTCCCCGATGCCGTCTGCAACCACCACATCTGCCGGCACTTCCCCGCGGTGGCTCATCCCGTGGCCGGTCAGGACGTAGACACCCGTTGTACCCCCGCCGGCTGCAAAGGTCATGTCGTGGGGGTGGTCCCCGATCATGAAGGAGCGTTGCAACTCGATCCCGTATTCCCTTTCGGCTTCCCGGAGAAAGTAGGGGTTCGGCTTGATGCAGCGGCAGCCGGCCGCGCGTTCGTGGGGACAGACGTAGGTGGCCAGAAGGGAAACGCCATGACGGGCCAGGGTCGAAGCGATATGGCCGTTCACGCGCGCCACGTCCTCCATGGTGATCGTCCCTTTGGCCACACCGGGCTGGTTTGTGACGATCACCAGGAGGTAGCGCTCGCCCAGACGGCGGAGCGAGGCAACCGTGTCCTCGAAGAACACAACCTGAGACGGCTCCGACAAATCGCCCCGGTCCTCGATAATGGTTCCGTCACGGTCCAGGAACACCGCGGCGCGGGGTTCGGCCTCGTCGTTTATTCCCTTGTCCTGCATGGTTTTTTTCCTCATCAATGGATGGAGGCTCTCAGGATTCTTTCCCGGAACCCGTCAGGGCGCGGATCCGCTCTTCCAGCCTGTCCAGGCGGCTCCTGATGGCCTCCAGCGCTTCGGAATCAACGGTCCCCGCCCCCCCGCCTTCATTCACCTCCCGGATCGCCGCCTGCGGGTGTCGGTTCAGGTTCAGCGAGAGAACATCGAAGCGGTTGTAATTCCCTGCAATGTCGTGGTGGAGCTTCGCCTCGATGATCCGCTCCACGTCGATTTCGGCGATCACCATCCCCTCCTCGTTGGAATCGAGCGGACCGGCAAGAAACTTCCCATCCGGCCCGAAGATCCCGGACAGGCCGATGCTGCCCTTGCCGACCATCCGTTTTTTTTCTTCCGTATCCCCCAGAAGATCGGCGATCTCCCGGGTGAAGACGCTGCAGGCGGCTACGGTGAACACCTTGCCCTCGAAGCAGTGGGCGGCGCTGCGGAGCTCGGTGGTGTGGCGGATGTCGTGGTTGGCTTCATCGCCCGCCGGCTGCCCGGGGTAGTTGGCGGCATGCACCTGTTCGCCCTGGGCGATCAGGGCGAACCTTGCCAGCGGGTTGAGATTCTCGCCGCAGATCAGCGTCCCCAGCTTGCCGCAGGGCGTGTCGTACACGCGGAGACTGCGGCCGTCGCCGCCGCCCCAGGTCAGCTTCTCGATGAAGGTGGGGACGAGCTTCCTGTGGCACCCGAGAATCGTTCCCCGCCCGTCGATGATCAGGTTCGAGTTGAACAGGGTGCCGAGCGTTTCGGGGATTTTTTCGTTGATACCGATGACCACCATGGTGCCGGCCCGGCGGGCGCACCGGCAGAGCTTCTCCGTTGCCGGACCGGGAACCGCCACGGCATTCTTGGCCAGCTCGCGAAAATACCCTTTGCCGCGGAACGGATTGTCCAGCCGGTTCCAGTAGGGATAACCGGCGATGAACACCTCGGGAAAGACGACGAGCCGGGCGCCGTGATCGGCCGCCTCGAGGATCAGCCGGCACGCTTTTTCCACCGTGGCCTCGCGGTCCAGAAAGACCGGGGCGGCCTGGACGGCGGCCGCTTTGAATCTGGGGAAGGCGTCTCCCATGGGTTCACCTCCTGATGCGGCTTTGATGGCGATCTCCAGGACCGCCGGGCAGCGGGGTCGAAAAAATGCAAGGCCGGTTTGTCTGTGTCTCGGCGCCCGCCCTCGCAGGGCGACCTGCCATGAACACAGTCACCTGCGCTCTCAATAAGGGAGCCGAACTCCCGCGGCCGATCCGCTACGCCAGCAGTTCGCCCACGTCGCCCAGGGATTCCAGGCACATCACCCGATCGATGAGGACGTCGGCCCGCCGGGGGGGAAGCACCCCCTCGGTGAGATTCCTGAACTTCGCGATCAGCTCGCGCTCCGAAAGGGGGTTCTCGGGATCCCCCTTCGGATACTCATTGGCCCCCTCGATCCGTTGCCCGTCCTTGAGGGTAATCACCACGCGGGCAGGCCACTTGCGGGGATAGGCCGCGGTCAGATCGGGGTCGCCGGCAATGGTGATCTTCTGCATCATCCGTGACAGTTCCCGGTCTTCGAGCCTGGCCGGCGTGAAGTCCCCCGGCTGGACATGGCCGTGGCACAGCGCCGTCGCCACGCAGAAAGGGATATTGAATTTCGCCAGATAGGGGGTTTTCGGTTCGATATTGCCCAGCAGGTCGATGGCGGCCTGGTAGACCCGCAGATCGACCTGCGCCACGTCCGAAGGGCTCAGCGACCGGCCCCCGGTCGCCAGGAGCGCCGCATCGACGGCGGAATGGGTGTGGCCGCAGGAGGCGTGGTACTTGATCGAGTTGCGGTCGGAATGGAACAGGCTGCCCAGACCGGCGACACACTTGCTTTCGTCGAAATCCTGCGAGGTGGCGCGGAAAAAACCCTTTTCCCCCTCGAGGATCCGCCTGGCTCCGGTAAAACCCTGCCTCGCCAGCAGCGCCGCCAGCAAACCGTTCATGGCGGCCTTTCCCGGGTGCAGCTGCTTGCTCATCGCGCTCTCCCCGAGAAACTCCCACAGGCCCGCCGCCTGGGTGCCGGCCGATCCGATCGCCCAGGCGAACTGGTCCCCGTTCAGGCCCATTGCTTTGGCCGCGCCGGCCGCCGCTCCGAAGGTCCCGCAGGTCCCCGTCGTGTGCCAGTAATGGTAATGGCTGGGCCCCGCGGCCAGCGCCACCCGGATGCCCAGCTCGTAGCCGACGGAAATCGCGGTGATCAGGTCCTTCCCCGAGATCCGTTCCCGTTCGCCGGCGGCCAGCACGGCGGGAAGGATCGCGGCGGCGGGATGAAGGATCGCCTCCCGGTGCAGGTCGTCCATCTCGACAATGTGCGAGGCGGCGCCGTTCACCAGGGCCGCCAGCAGGCAGCCGGTCTTGACCCCGTCGGGGATGGATGTGGCCTCGGGGACGCCGCCCTGACTCCGGACCACCTCCCGCACCATCCGGATCGGGGGAAGGTCCGTACCCGCGTATGCGGAACCCAGCCAGTCAAGGAAAAAAACTTTCATCCGCGCCACGTGATCCGCCGCCAGGTCATCGAAGGTCACACGGCAGAAATACCCGGCCAATCGGTTCGACAGACTCTCTTCCGACATCGCTCTTGACTCCTCCTAAAAAGCCCCCTCCTTGGCCAGGCCCACAAAGTGCGCCACGTCGATCTTTTTCGGACAGACGTGCGAGCAGGCCTTCGAGGTGTGGCAGCGGTAGATCCCCTCCTCGCTGTAGAGCAGGTCGAGCCGCTCCTGCTTCCCCTCTTCCCTGGGGTCCATCATCCGAACGATGGCCGCCATGGCCGCGTTGGGGCCGATGAAGGTCCGGCTCCCGCTGATGCAGGCCTCGGCGCAGCAGAAGCAGTTGATGCAGCGGCTCGCCTCTTCATACCGGGCAAGCGCCTGGGGGGATATCCGGTATTGCGCCACGCCGGGGGAAAGCGCCTTCGGTTTGATCAGGTAGGGCTTCGCCCGGTGGACGCGCGCATAGGCGCTCTGCCAGTCCACGACCAGATCCCGGATCACCGGCGCGACCGACACGGGGGTGATCGTGAAGCGTGTCGTGCCGAACAGCGCGACGGCGTTTTCGACGAGCAGCTCGCAGGCCAGCATGGGCCGCCCGTTCACGTTGACGGAGCAGCTCCCGCACTGGGCGTGCTCGCAGGAGGAGGCCCAGGCCAGCGTGGGATCCTGCTCCTCGTTGATTCGCCTGAACAGATCGACGAACCGGAGGATCGGCCCCGCATCGAGCTGGTAGGTCTGAAAGCGGCTCCCCGACCGGTCCGGGTCGTAACGCTTTATCTTTAGCGTCAGGCAGTAGGACTTGGGCACCCCGTTCTCCTTTCGGCAAATAATCCAACATTCGTTATATATGCTCTCATGAAATGAATCACCTGCACTGAAAATGGGACGGCTTGGTAAAAAGTCCGCAGGCAAGGCGCGCAACTCTCGAGGAATGAGGCGTACTTTCGCGTACGCCGCAGTGACGAGAGAGGCAGCGCAACGCAGCATCCGGACTTTTTACCAAGCCGTCAGTAGGTTCTCGGCACGATCCCGAACCGTTCGTAATTCTCCCCTCCGGATTCATGGATGCTCATGTCGACCGGCCGCTGCCCGAAGCTCACCGCGCCGAACGCCGTCATGGAAACCAGCGTATGATGCTGAAATGCGTCGCTTCGCTCGGGGTAATCCTCCCGGAAATGGGCACCCCGGGATTCCTTCCGCATGAGCGCGCCCTGGGCGATGGTCATGGCGTTGTCGAGGAGATTGTCGAGCTCCCACCGCTCGAGCAGTTCCTGGTTCATCCTCAGCCCCTTGGTGGCGATGGCGGCCCTTGCGGCGCGCTCCCTGAACGCAACCAGGGCGGCGATGGCCTCCCGTATCCCCTTTTCGACCCGGAAGACCCCCACCTGGCCGGTCATCACCTCCCGCATCTCCTGACGGATCCGGCCTACATTTTCCTTCCCCCCGGCTTCGAGATAGCCCGCAAAGAGGGCAAGCGGGGCCTCACCCGCCCCCTTCGGGGCCGGCGCCCGTTTTTCCTCCAGAGAGGCGAGGATCCGTTCCCCGGCGCTGCGTCCCATCACCAGGAGCTCCAGCAGCGAATTGGTGCCCAGGCGGTTGAACCCGTGGAGGCTGGCGCAGGCGCACTCACCGACGGCGTACAGACCCGGGACCACCCCGTTGGCGGTGTCGAGCACCTCGCCGTGCTCGTTGGTCGGAACCCCCCCCATGTGGTAGTGGTTGCTGGGGCGGACGGGACAGAGCTGGGTGCGCGAGTCCAGATTGACGTACGTCTTGAAGAAGCTGGCCACCTCCCGGAGCTTCACCTCGTGGACATAGTCGGGCAGGTGGCGAAGATCGATCCAGACATGCCCGATCCGATGGTCCGGGTTCATGACCCCCCTGCCCTCCCGGATTTCCGTCTCGATGGCCCGGGCAACGATGTCGCGGGGCGCCAGGTCCTTCATCTTCGGGGCATAGCGCTCCATGAAGGGTTCCAGATCCTTGTTGCGCAGGATCCCCCCCTCGCTGCGCAGGGCCTCGCTCGCCAGGATGCCGGGCCCCACGATCCCCGTCGGATGGAACTGGACCGCCTCGGGATCCATCACTGGCAGTCCCGCTCTGAGAACCACCGCCAGCCCGTCACCCGTGTTGTTGCGGCAGTTCGTGGTAATCCGGAAAACCTGGCCCGATCCGCCGGTGGCCAGGACCGTCGCCCCGGCCAGAACGGTGACAAACTCCCCTTCCTTGATCCTGAACAGGACGGCTCCCACACAGCAGCCTTCGTTGAACAGCAGTTCCGTCACGACGGTCG
>JBFMBA010000018.1:0-2011 GCA_040755475.1 Thermodesulfobacteriota bacterium | reverse complement strand
GGCCTTTTCCCGACGAGCACTTTGCGCGCAAAACGAAATACCTTTCCGTGGAACTCAACTGGGACGGCCAGCTGGTCCGGGAGATCCAGAGGGCGGCCCCCCGGGACGCCGAGGTTCATTTTGTAGGGAGCTGCGGAGACCTGCCTGCCGTTTCCGAACTGCTGGAAGTCTTCAGAAAACTTCTCGAGGGACAGCCCCTGGCGCGCAAAGGCTGGGAACTGGAGGCATGGTAACATGGATCATCTGTCGAAAAAATATCTGCGTCCCAGGAAGATCCCCAGCTCGGCCTGTTCGGGCTGCGGTCTGGGAATGAACCACAAGGCGGTCGTGCAGGCCATATTCGAGCTCGGTCTGGAGGTGAACGACATCGTCTGGGGGACCTCCATCGGCTGCGCGGGCCGCCAGACCTTCGGCACATGGAAGGGCGACGGGTTCGCCGGCACGCACGGGCGGGTGTATGCCATCGCCCGGGGGCTGCGCTTGACCCTGCCGGCTGAAAAGAAGATCATCCTCACCGTGGGAGACGGCGACGCCTTCGGGATAGGCCTGCTGCATCTGATCCATGCCGCCCGCTCCAACACCGACATGACGATCATCGTCAACGACAATCTGGGGTACATGTCCACCGGGGGGCAGTACGGCTGGACCACGCCCCACGGGAGCAAGACCGACAGCAGCCCCTACGGCATGTACGAGCACAACATGGTGAGCGACGGGATGGACGTGCTCGGGCTGCTCAAAGCGGCGGGCGCCACCTTTCTGGCGCGGCACGTCTCGATGGACGGCCCCCGGGCCGTGGAAAGCATCAAGAAGGGGATCCTGAACCGGGGCCTTTCCCTGATCCAGATCGTCTACCCCTGCCCGACCAATTTCGGCAGCCGGGAGCTCGGCACGAGGGACGCGGTGACGAGCTACAACTGGATCAAGAACCAGGCCGCCCCCATGGGCCAGGAGCGGGAAGGGACGCGCTGGGCCACCGGGGTCTACCACGACGCGAGCAATTCCCGGCCCGATTTTTCCGAGAGCATCCATCAGCACGTGGGCAAGATACGGAGGCAGTGGCTCAATGAAAACACGATCTGAAATCCTCGCGAGCGGCTTCGGCGGACAGGGCGTGGTCCGGCTCGGCCAGATACTGGGAGAGGCGGCCGTCAAGCAGGGCTATCGCGTCACCATGCTCAAGAGCCACGGGACCGAGATGAGGGGGGGCTACGTGAGGAGCCAGCTGGTCATCTCCACCGAGCCCATCGACAGCCCGATGGTGGAGTTTCCCGACCTGTTCGTGGCGCTTTCGCTGGCGGCCTACCGGGCCTTCAAGCATCAGGTCAGGGGCGGCGTCATCCTCTACGACCCCGCCTTCGTGGTGGAGATCGACGGGGACCTCGACTGCGTTCAAACGGCGGTCCCGGCGAAGGACCTGTCGGTGGAGCACTTCGGGAAACAGGTCTTCGCCAACACGATCATGCTGGGGGTGATCGCCCATGTGATGAAAACGCTCGATCCCGACCTCATCCTCGAGAGCATCCTGCAGATCATCCCCAAATACCGCCAGGAGAACAGAAAGGCCTTCGAGATCGGCCGCGCCCTGCTCGCCGACCGGTCGCCGGGGCAATGAAAATGAAAAAAGGAGCTGACATGACCTATTTTTACGACTGGAACGCGTTTGAAAAAACCATGATCTCCGACGAGTATTCGTCCGCCTTCGGGAGCGTCATCGTGGGGGACCGCATGCAGGTCGCCATGGTGCACAAGGAAAAGGGGACCGGATCGAGGCTTCATTCCCATCCGAACGAGCAGTTCAACTATGTGCTCAAGGGCACAATCCGGGCAAGGGTGGAGGATGAGGAAGTGATGATGGGACCCGGGGACCTTGTCCACATCCCGGCCAGCGCAGCCCATTACCTCGTCGCCGTTTCGGACGGCGGGGCGGACTACTTTGTCGTGAAGGACACCTCGTGGGGGATTGCCGGAGCCGCCGTGGACGGAAAGAAAACGGGGGCCCATGTGGATG
>JBFMBA010000017.1:0-4622 GCA_040755475.1 Thermodesulfobacteriota bacterium | reverse complement strand
ACCGATGAGAGAACCCGGTATATCGATGGACTGCTGCAGACCGTCTACCCCCGCACCGGTTCGGATGATCTCCTGGGAGACCTGAAACGGGTGCAGACGATCCTGCTGATCGAGAGGAAAACGGCGGATTCGGAAAACCTGCGGCATTTCAGGCAGATTCTGAACAGCAAACCCGACGATGTGGATGCGCTCTACGGCCTTGCCGTGACGCAGGACAGACTGGGGATGATCCATGACGCGCTCGATACCTTTCGCAGCGCCCTTCGTTTGGCCCCGGACGACGGAGACATCCTCCGCGACATGGGGATCGCCTCGTTCAGGCTGGGGCAGTACGCCGACGCCTCTGCCCTGCTCAACCGTGCGCTCGGTATCCATCCGAACGACGCGGACATTTTTCTCTATCTGGGAAGGACCTACGAGGCCCTGGGTGACACGGCCCGGGCGCTCGCCCTGTACAGGAAGCTCGAGGAAAAGCACCCGGAAGACGAGGAAAGCCTTTACAGCCTGGCCATGGCGTACGGCAAGGCAAAGAATCTGGGCGACTCGCACTACTATTTCGGCCAATATTTCAAAAAGAAGGGCAAACCGGACAGCGCCCTTTTTCATTTCCGGGCCGCCCTGAAGCATCTGCCGGCGGATTCGACGCGGTCCAGGGCGGTTGCCCGGGAGATCGAGACCATGAAACGCGAGGAACCCCCTCCGAAGCCCGCCCTCCGACAGCGAAGCGGGGGCTCCCAGGAGGCGCCTCCGTTCAGCGGACGATCACCCCGGGGCATGTCTGTCTCAGGCGGTCCCCCATGGTAGAGAGCTCCCCGGGTGTATAAGCGTTCGCGGAAGGGGCGGAACCCGCCAGCGTCTTTCCGGGGACAAAGGGCTGCAATACATACCGCCGGGCGTGGCGGACCAGCGTCGCGACGGATATCAGGTCATCGAGGTCGAGCTGGGACCGGACCACGGTGGTTCTGAATTCATACGGAATCCCGGCAGTGGCAACCAGAGCGATGCTGGCCTCGATGCGGGACGTATCGACCTTTACCGAGGCGATCTGCCGGTAGCGGCCGAGCGGCCCCTTGACATCCATGGCCAGATAGTCCGCCAGTCTCTTGCGGATCACCCTTTCCAGCGCATCGGGATTCGACCCGTTGGTGTCCAGCTTGATCAGGTATCCCCTGTTTCTGCAGGCCTGCAGGAAGGACTCCAGGTCCGGCTGGAGCGTCGGTTCGCCGCCGGTCACGGTGACCGCCTCCAGTTTTCCCCTGCGCTTGTCCAGAAAGGCCAGAACCTCCTCCTCGGGGATGACCGGTCCGTACCGGTCGGGGTCGACCAGTTCCGGATTGTGACAGTAGGCGCAACGGAAGTTGCACCCCTGGGTGAAAACGACGGCGCCGATCTTTCCGGGATACTCGATGAGAGAAACCCGCTGCAGTCCCCCGATCTTCATCTCAGAGATGGTATGTCCTGCGCAGTCTGAATTCTTCCTTCTTGCCCATGTTCCACTGCTTGACCGGTCGGAGATAGCCCACCACCCGCGAGTAGACCTCGCAGACCTCCCGGCAGACCGGACAGGTCGTGCTCTCCCCGTTGATGTAACCATGGGACGGACAGATGCTGAAGGTCGGCGTAAAGGTCAGGTAGGGGAGATGGTAGTTCTCGCAGATTTTCCGGATCAGCGACTTCACCGCGTCGGGGTCGGGGATGCGCTCGCCCGCATAGGTGTGAAAAACCGTTCCGCCGGTGTAGCGGGTCTGGATGTCATCCTGCAGATCGAGGGCTTCGAAGACGTCGTCGGTGAAATTGACGGGGAGTTGCGTCGAGTTGGTGTAGAAAGGCTCGGCCTTGCTGTTTCTGCAGTCTTCCTCGTTCGCGCAGACAATGTCGGGGTACTTCCGCTTGTCGCTCTGCGCCAGGCGGTAGGAGGTTCCCTCCGCGGGCGTGGACTCGAGATTGTAGTTGTTTCCCGTCTCCTTCTGGAAGCAGATCAGGCGATCGCGCATGAACCCGAGCACCCTCTTCGTGAAATCCTGCCCCGCCGGAGAGGCGATATTTGCGTCCATCAGGTTCAGACAGGCTTCGTTCATCCCGACCAGGCCGATGGTGGAAAAATGGTTCTTCCAGTATTCACCGAACCGTTCCTTCACGTTGCGCAGGTAGTAGCGGGTGTAGGGGTAGAGGTTCCCGTCGGTGAACTTCTCCAGCACCTTCCGTTTGATCTCGAGACTCTCCTTTGCCGTTGCCATCAGCTTCTCGAGCCGCCCGAAAAAGTCCTCCTCCCCGTCGGCCAGATAACCGATGCGGGGCATATTGATCGTGATGACGCCGATCGATCCGGTCAAGGGGTTGGATCCGAACAGCCCGCCTCCCCGCTTCTCGAGTTCCCGGTTGTCGATGCGCAGGCGGCAGCACATGCTTCGGGCGTCCTCGGGGTTCATGTCCGAATTGATGAAATTGGAAAAATAGGGGACCCCGTATTTTGCCGTCATGTCCCACAGACCCTGAAGATTCGGATCATCCCAGTCGAACTGACCGGTGATGTTGTATGTGGGGATCGGAAAGGTAAAGACGCGGCCCCGGGCGTCCCCATCGGCCATCACCTGAAGAAATGCCCGGTTGAAGAGGTCCATCTCCACCTGAAAATCCCCATAGGTCTCCTTCTGCGGTTCGCCTCCCACGATGACAGGCCGGTCGGCATAGTATCCGGGCACCCGGATATCGAGCGTCACGTTGGTGAAGGGGGTCTGGAAGCCGACGCGCGTGGGTACGTTGATGTTGAAGATGAACTCCTGGAGCGCCTGCCGGATATCGGGATAGGTCAGCCGGTCATAACGGATAAAGGGGGCGAGGAGGGTGTCGAAGTTGGAAAAGGCCTGCGCACCGGCCGCCTCCCCCTGGAGGGTGTAGAAGAAATTCACCACCTGCCCCAGGGCGCTGCGCAGATGCCGCGCCGGTTTGCTCTCCACTTTTCCGGACACCCCCCTGAATCCCTCCATCAGCAGGTCATGGAGATCCCACCCCACGCAGTATACGGACAGCAGGCTCAGGTCGTGGATGTGAAAATCCCCCTCGTTGTGCGCCCTGCGTATCTCGGGCGAATAGATCTCGTTGAGCCAGTAGACCTTGCTGACCTCGGATGAAATATAGTTGTTGAGCCCCTGCAACGAATAGTCCATATTGCTGTTTTCATTTATTTTCCAATCGGTCTTCTTGAGGTACTGGTCGACCAGATCCACCTCCATCCGGTCGGTGATCTCCCTGAGCCGGGCGTGTTGATCGCGGTAGATGATATAGGCCTTTGCCGTCCTGCGATAGGGGGAGGAGAGCAGGACCTCTTCCACGATGTCCTGGATCTCCTCGACGGTGACGATCCGGTCGTCGAAAATCCGCTCCGCCAGGTTCAGCACCCGAATGGTGAGCTTCCTCGAGGCGTCCATGTCGAACTCGCCGGTTGCCTTTCCCGCCTTGGCGATGGCGTTGGTGATCTTGTCGGCGTTGAATTTCACCAAACGGCCGTCCCTCTTTTTGATCTTCGCGTGCATGGCCCGTCCCTTTCGCCTGGTATGATGGGTGATCCGATAAACCGGGAAAAATCAATATATTGTGGTTAGGTATCCACATACTACCATATGTAGATATTGTCAAGACAAAATATCCCCCCCTTGCCTTTTCTCCGATGATTGTATATGGGAAGCAAAAGCATATCGGGTGTGCCGGCGAATGCATATCGATGACCTGCAGGGCAGATCGTTCAAAGGTTTCCTGGCCGATGAAGAGGCCCGTGCGCTCTATGAACTGGCGCGGGACGCCGCGCGTCTGGGACCCTGCCTGGAAATCGGCAGTTACTGTGGGCGCTCCGCCGCCTTTCTGGGTGTTGGTTGTCGGGAGGCGGGCGGGGTGCTCTTCTCCATCGATCACCACGGGGGGTCCGAGGAGCAGCAGCCCGGTCAGGCCTACTACGACCCGGATCTCCTGGACCCCCGGACGGGCCGCGTGAACACCTTCCCGCTGTTCATGAAAACCCTCCGTGAGCTTGCCCTGGAAGAGACCGTTGTGCCCATCGTTGCCCGCTCCGTGGTGGTGTCCCGGTTCTGGCAAACCCCTCTCGGCCTGATTTTCATCGACGGCAGCCATACCTTCGAGGCGGCTTTCAACGATTACAACGGCTGGGTCTCGCACCTCGTGCCGGGCGGCTACCTTCTGATTCACGATATCTATGCCGACCCGGCACAGGGCGGTCAGGCGCCCCGGTGCGTCTACAACCTGGCGCTCGCTTCCGGAATGTTCATCGAGCTGCCGATGGTTCGGACGCTCGGGGTGCTGAAACGGGCACCCGCCGGATCTTCAACGGCCGTTTCACGGGAGTGCTGGCGCCGCGCAGGCGTCTGATCCGGGAGGCCCTGGCGGGCAATCGACATGCCGGTTATGGGTCCAGTGCCAGCCCGTCGTCCGGCGGCCAGTCCCGTCTGTGATGTACCCCGAGTCCGCTAGGCTGCGAAGGGTTTTACGGACCAGCGCCCCGTCCGCGCCGGTCGCCTCTTCGATCCTCCTGCAGAGCGCCTCGAGGCTCGCCCCGCCGCCCCCGCCCCCGCCCCCGGTCCCGTTCGCGTCAGGTCCCGTCGCCGCCGTCC
>JBFMBA010000016.1:0-3465 GCA_040755475.1 Thermodesulfobacteriota bacterium | reverse complement strand
AAGAACCATCCCCTCAAGGGGCTGGATACCGCCTCTTTCGGACGGCCGACCGAGGGGGCGACGGACCCGCGCCATCCGAAAAAGTAGGACGGATAGGCCGCAAGACGAAACCCGCGCCAATGCGCCCTGCATGCCCTGCCCTGCCGCCGACGCGCCGGCGGCGCTGAGCTCCCCGGAAGATCACCAGTGCAGGCGGGCGGGACAGGGGTGTGAAGCGGTCCACGGTCACGGCAGGTACCACAAAACGATCAGGAGGGCGTCCATGGAGACGAGGCCATGGCACAGGCACTACGACTACAACGTTCCCATCACCATCCGCTACCCGCGGATCGCCGCCCAGTCCTTTTTCCAGCTCACCGCGGGGACCTTCCCCGACAGGGCCGCCGCGAACTTCTACGGGACCGAGCTCACCTTCTGGCAGATCCGGGAGCAGATGCTCCGCATGGCCTGCGCCCTGGGCAGGCTCGGCGTGAAGCGGGGCGACCGGGTGGGTCTCCATCTGCCCAACTGCCCCCAGTTCCTCATCTCCTATCTGGCCGTCCTTTCCCTCGGGGCCGTCGTGGTGAACCTGAACCCGCTCGCCTCCGCGGGCGAGCTCGCGTTCATCCTGAAAACGACGGAGATGGAGACGATCGTCACCTTCGACATGGTCCTCCCCCCGATCCGTCCGCTGCTGATTGAAGCGGGGCTCAAGCGGGTCATCGTCACCCGGGTGACGGACTACATCGCGGGGTTCGGCGTGAGCACCGGCCGGGAGCTGGAGCTGGAGGAGGGCTGGCACCATTTCTCCGAACTGATCGAGGGATCCGCCGACACGCGGCTTCCCCGCATCCCCTTTTCTCCCGACGACCCGGCGCTGATCCAGTTCACCGGCGGCACCACGGGCGTACCCAAGGGCGCCCTTCTGACCCATGCCAATGTCGTTGCGGCAACCCTCCAGGCCTCTCTGTGGGGCAGCCCCACGATCGGCATCGTGCCGCTGGAAATGCGGAATGTTCTGAGCATCCTGCCCTATTTTCATGTGTACGGCAGCATCGTCTGCATGAACTGGGCGTTCTTCAACTGCGCCACCCAGATCCTGGTGCCGCGCTTCGAGATCGACGAGCTGATCGGGATCATCGGCAAGTTCGAAAAGATCACCTTCTTCCCCGCCGTTCCCACGCTGATCACCGCGATCATCAACCATCCCGGGGCGGCCGGGTTGAACCTCGACCGGCGGCTGGGGCTACTCAACTCGGGCGCGGCGCCCATGCCGGTCGAGCTCATCGAAAAGGTCCGGGACATGGGGATCTATTTCAGCGAAGGATACGGCCTGAGCGAATCCACCTCCCTGGGGACCGCCAACCCCGTCCTGGGGATGAAGAAGGCGGGCAGCATCGGCATCCCCTTTCCGGACAACGACGTGCGGCTGGTCGATGTGGAGAGCGGCATGGAGGAGGTGAAGCCCGGGGAGCCGGGCGAGATCGTCATGAAAGGCCCCCTGATCATGAAGGGGTACTGGAACAATCCATCGGAGACCGCGGGCCAGCTCCGGGACGGCTGGCTCCACACCGGCGACATCGCCCAGGCCGACGAAGACGGCTACCTGTATATCGTGGACCGCAAAAAGGACATGATCATCGCCGGCGGGTTCAACATCTACCCGCGCGAGATCGGCGAGGTGCTCTACCAGTGCCCGAAAGTGGCCGAAGCGGTGTCACTGGGAATTCCCGACGCGTACCGGGGCGAGACGGTGAAGGCCTTCGTGGTCCTCAAGCCGGGCGAGAGCGCCACGGAGCAGGAGATCATCGAGTTCTGCAGGCAGAGGCTCACCAAATACAAGGTGCCGGCGGTGGTGGAATTCAGGGACGCCCTGCCGAAGTCCGTGATCGGAAAGATCCTCCGCAAGAGCCTGCGGCAGGAAGAACTGGAAAAAATAAAGGATTGACAATCCCTGGAAATTTCCGCAAGAACCGTATGCGCGTTGTGGCTATTGAAAATCGGATCACTCCGCGCGCTGGCCATTTTTCGACCCTGCCTCCCCTCGCTGCGCTGCAACGACGAAACGCGCGCTTCGCGCTCAAACCGTCGTCTTTGCGGGCGCTTTGCTGCGGGGGCAGGGTGCCCCGGAAAATCTCCCATGCGCGCTCTGAGCGATCCGATTTTCGCGCTGCGCAATGTCATTGGTTGCGGGCGTTATCAAAACAAAAAGGAGCGTGAGACATGGGCAGTTTGATCGTCGATCCGCGGGATCAGAAATTCGTGCTGTATGAGATGCTGAACATCGAAGAGCTCTGCAGGGCGCCGCTCTACGCCGACTTCTCGCGGGACATGTTCGACATGGCGCTGAGCGAAGCGGAGAAGTTCGCCACGGACGTCATTTTCCCCACCCTGGCCGAGGGGGACCGGGAAGGGTGCCGCCTGGAGGGGGGGAATGTCTTTGTCCCGAAGTGTTACCATCGGGGCGTCAAGATCTATCGCGAGGGGGGCTGGTCCACCATGCGCGTCGACGCCGAGCAGGGCGGCCAGGGTTTCCCCAGTGTCGTTGCCGCGGCGGCCAAGGAGTGGTTCAGCCACAACACGGGCTTCGTCTGCTATTTCACGCTGACCGAGGGGGCCGCCCATCTCATCGAAACCTACGGGTCGGAGGCGCAAAAAAAGAGGTACCTTCCGAAAATGTACGCGGCCGAGTGGGGCGGGACCATGGCCCTGACCGAACCGGGCGCGGGCACCGATGTGGGGAATCTCAAGACGAAGGCGGTCCGCCGGGCGGACGGGACATTCCGCCTCCAGGGGACGAAGCAGTTCATCACGGCGGGGGACAGCGACATCATGGAGAACATCATCCATCCCGTCCTGGCCAGGATCGAGGGGGACGGCCCGGGGACGGCCGGCATATCGATCTTCCTGGTTCCCAAGTATATCGTCAACGAGGACGGAACGCTGGGAAGGCGCAACGACTATACGATCGGATCCATCGAGGAGAAGATGGGGATCCACGGCTCGGCCACCTGCGCGATGAACCTGGGGGACAACGGCGAGTGCTACGCGGAGCTCCTGGGGCAGGAGCGCCAGGGGATGAAGATCATGTTCCAGATGATGAACAGCGCCCGGATCGGCATCGGCATCCAGTCCCTCGCCGGCGCCTCCGTCGCCTACCTCCACGCCCTGCAGTACGCCAGGGAGCGCCTCCAGGGCTCTGCGCTCACGGAGATGAAAAACCCCGCCGCCCCGCGGGTGCCCATCATCCAGCACCCGGATGTGCGGCGGATGCTCCTCTGGATGAAGGCCCACACCGAAGGGTTCCGGGCGCTTCTGTACTTCACCGCCCTTTGCGCGGACCGTCTCCGCTCTGCCGACGACGAGGCCGAAAAGGACCGCCAGCACGGTTTCCTCGAGGTGCTGACCCCGATCTGCAAGGCCTACTGTTCCGATATGGGATTCCGGGTGACCGAGACGGCGATCCAGGTGTACGGCGGCTATGGG
>JBFMBA010000015.1:0-10756 GCA_040755475.1 Thermodesulfobacteriota bacterium | reverse complement strand
GGCACCCAGACCGGCCGCACCTTCCGGCTGAAGGGAAAGGGGATCCCCCACCTGCGGGGATACGGCTGCGGCGATGAGATCATCGAAATCGTGGTGACCGTACCCACGAACCTGACCAGAAGGCAGGAGGAGCTGCTCAAGGAGTTCGACCGGGAGGGCGAACGGCAGAAATCTTTTTTCGGTCTGGGATAGGACGCGGCGGAAAGCGAAGGCCCCGCCCTGCCGCGACGGTGCTTGCGGGCGGATCGGTTCGGCGGCGGTGCGGCCATGTGGCGGATCGCCGGCAGGGTCATTCACCTTACAACAGAAAGGACGGGTCATGCACAGGACGATACAGAGGTTCGGATTGTTCATCGTCGGCGCTTTCATGATCTCCGGCTGCGCGGCGGCATGGGTCGGCGGCTCGGCTCTGGTAGCGGGTTCCGGGACCTATCTCTATCTGGGCGGCGATATGAAGACGGACTACTACCACTCCTTCGACACGACGTGGACCGCCTGCCAGAAGACCGTCGCGGACATGCGGGGTGTGAACGTTCAGCCGTACAAGGAGATAGGCAACGGCAGGATCACCGCCGTGATCAATGACGAGAAGGTCCGCATCGATGTGACATACAAGGCGAAGAATCTGACAACGGTCACCATACGGGTCGGCCTGCTCGGCAACGAACTCTCCTCGCAGATGATCCACGACCGGATCGGCGACAACCTGGGCAGAAAATAAGCCTTCAAAAATCTCCCCTACAGGCTGCCGGGACCTGACCGGAAGCGCGGCCCGACCGCCCCCCCTGGCGGGCAAAGGGGACGCGGCACATCGCCGGCGGCTGCCTGACCGGGAAGTTCCCGTCCCGTCAACGGGGGCTTCCATTCCAGGTGATGCATAGGTTACGTTTGCAGCGAAACGGAACGCTCCGATGAAGAAGAAAGTGATCGCGGGACTGATCCTCTCCGCTCTGCTGGTCTATCTGTCCGTACGGGGGATCGATTTCCGGGGCGTGGTGGAGGGCTTCCGGTCCATCCGGTACGCCTACGTCCCGCCGGTCATCGCGCTGCTTTTTCTGATGCAGCTCCTGCGCTCCGTCCGCTGGGGGATGATCCTGAGCCCGCTTTCGAAGATCGATCAGCTTTCGCTCTTTTCGGTCACCAGCGTCGGGTTTCTTGCGATCACCGCCATCCCCGCGCGCCTGGGAGAGCTGGCCCGCCCCTACCTCATCACGAAAAAAAGCGATCTGAAGATGAGCTCCGCGCTGGGAACCATCATTGTCGAACGGGTGCTCGACAGCCTTGCGCTTCTGGTCATCGCGGGGTTCGTCCTGCTGTTCATGCCGATGCCGCCCTGGCTCGTCCGGGCCAGCCTTCTGTTTCTGCTGATCACGCTCCTGCTGGTGGTCGCCATGATCCTGATGATCATCAGGCGCGAGGCTTCGCTGCGTCTCCTGGCTCCGATGATCGGAAAGCTGCCGGCCCGCTATGCCGAAAGGGTCGACCGCCTCATCGGCCACTTCATCGAGGGCTTCCGGATCATGATCGACCCCAAGCTCCTGATCTGTGTTGCGGGGATGTCGATCCTGATCTGGCTGATCAACGCGATGGCGATCCATCTTCTGTTTTCCGCCCTCGGTCTCCAGGTCCCCGTCATGGCCGCCTTTGTCCTGATGCTCGTCCTGATCATCGGCATCGCCATCCCCACGGCGCCCGGCTTCATCGGAAACTGGCACTACTTCTGCATCCTGGGCTTGAGCCTCTTCGGCGTTCCCCGGACGGAAGCCCTGACCTTTGCGATCGTCTTCCACGCCCTCTCCATCGGGCAGGTGATCGTCCTCGGGGTCGCCTTTCTCCCCTTCAACCCTTTCTCCGTCGCCGATCTGCGCCGGCAGACGTAAGGGTGTCAGCTATCGCCTTTAACCTCCAGCCCGTAACTGCGGATCTTCTTGTGAAGGTTGCTCCGCTCCAGACCGATCGCCTCGGCGGTCTTTGAGATATTGCCGTCGAACTCCCGGAGCTTGCGGATGATGAACTGGCGCTCGAAGTCCTGCTTCGCCGCCCGGAAGGTGTCGTTGACGGCCTCCGGCTGGGACGGGGAGGCCTCCATCTTCACCTCTTCAAACAGCGGGAAGAGGTCGAATTTGGAGATCACCCGGGCCGGTGTCATAATCATCAGCCGCTCGATGATGTTCTTGAGTTCCCGGACATTGCCGGGCCAGTTGTAATTCATCAGGATCGCCAGCGCCTCATCGGTGATCTCCTTCTCCGGCTCCCCTTCCTTGAGGGCGGAATCCTTGATGAACCGCTCCACCAGCAGCGGGATGTCCTCCCTGCGGTCCCGCAGCGGCGGTATCCGTAAAGGAATGACGTTGAGACGGTAATAGAGATCCTGACGGAAATGTCCCTCCTCCATCTCCCTTTCCAAATCCTTGTTCGTTGCCGCCAGCACCCGGACGTCGGTGGGAATCAGCTTGTTGCCGCCTACCCGCTCGAACTTCTTCTCCTGGAGGATCCGAAGGACCTTCGCCTGCGCCTTGAGGCTCATGTCGGCCACCTCGTCGAGAAAGATCGTCCCTTCGTTGGCCAGATCGAACTTACCCCTTTTCATGGCCGTGGCACCGGTGAACGCCCCTTTCTCATGGCCGAACAGTTCGCTTTCGATCAGGTCCTCGGGAATCGCCGCGCAGTTCACCTCGATGAAGGACCGGTGCGCCCTGCGGCTCTGGCGGTGGATGGACCGGGCCACCAGTTCCTTGCCCGTCCCGTTCTCACCCATGACGAGGATCCAGGCGTTGGTCGGGGCGACGATGCCGATCATCTCCTTGAGATCCTGGATCGGACCGCTCTTGCCCGTCAGCTCGTATTCGTGGCCGACTTTCTGCTTCAGAAGGAAATTTTCCTCTTCCAGGCGGATCATCTCCATGGCGTGGTTGATCACGAGGATCACCTTTTCAAGCGACAGGGGCTTTTCGATGAAATCGAAGGCCCCGAGCTTTGTGGCCTTCACCGCCGTTTCGATACTGCCGTGACCGGACATCATGATCACCTGGGTCCGCGGGCAGGTGGCCTTGATCGTCTTGAGCACCTCGATCCCGTCCATCCCCGGAAGCCAGATATCCAGAAGGACCAGGTTGGGCGGATCCTCTTCGACCAGCCGCAGGGCCTCCTCGCCGCTTTCCGCCGCAAGCACCTCATGTCCCTCGTCGCTCAGGATGCCGCCGAGGGTCTGGCAGATGCTCTCCTCGTCATCTACGATCAGTATTGGCTTTCCCATCTCCGTCCTTCTCTATCCAAGTTCCCTCCGCTCCTCATACAGGATGTGCCTTTCCTCGCCGATGACCACCCGGGCTATCCTGCGCTCGGAAAGGGGCAGGTCAAAGGCCACGACGGTTCCCTTGGGATGGTTGTCCGCGGCGGTCACCCGGCCTCCGTGGTCGGCTATGATGGAATTGACGATCGCCAGCCCCAGGCCCGTCCCCGTCCTTTTTGTGGAGAAATACGGCTCGAACATCTTTACTTTATATCCGGCGGGAATGCCACAGCCGTTGTCGGCCACTTCCACCCTTGCCGTCCATCCGACCCGGTTGAAGGTCGTCCGGATCTCGATCCGGCCGCTGGGGCTGTCGACCGCCGCCACGGCGTTGTCCAGCAGGTTGATCATCACCCTGCGGATCTGGTCCGGATCGAGCATCAGGTTCGGGATATCCGCTCCGGGCTGGAAATCAAAGGTGATCCCCTTGTGGGCGTCCTGGAAGAGGTTGACGGGATCGCGGATCACCTCGTTGAGATCATTGAGCGACAGTGAGGTGACGGGCAGCCGCGCGTACCGCGAGAATTCGTCGACGAGATTTTTCAGCACCTCGACCTGATCGATGATCGTTTTGGTGCACTCGAAAAAGACGGTATCCTGCTCTCCGAACCGGTTGCCGTATTTTTTCTGGAGCCGCTGCGCGGAAAGCTGGACGGGGGTCAGGGGATTCTTGATTTCGTGTGCCATCCGCCGGGCCACCTCCCGCCAGGCCGCCATCCGCTCCGCCCGCTGCAGCTGGGTGATGTCTTCCAGGAGGATCACCATGCCCATGTTGTTCCCTTCGTCGTCGTGGATCACGGTAATCGTCATCAGCACCGTCATCGACTGATCCCGGAGCGTCAGATCGATCTGCTTTTCCACGAACCCCTCCCCGCGCTCCCTCATCTCCCGCAGAATGTCCTCGGCCAGGGCAAGATGCTCGGGAATCAGCACGTCATAGAAGGGCCGGTTCAGCACGTTGGCCGTGGGAATATGAAACATGCGCTCGGCCGCCCGGTTGACCGTGGTGATGGCCCCATACCGGTCCACGGATATGACCCCCACCGAGACGTTCCGCAGGATCGTCTCCATGTACTTCCGCCTTTGCTCCAGATTCAGGTTCGCCAGCTCCAGCCCCTGGTTGCTCCGGTTCAGGTCGCGGGTCATCTGGTTGAAGGAATCGACAAGAACCCCGATCTCGTCGTTCGCGACGATGTCGATCTGGTGACCCAGGTCCCCCTGGGCGATCTTCCGGGTTGCCTCGGCCAGGTCCTGGATCGGAACCGTGATCCCCTTGGCCAGGTAGATGCCGAACCAGGTCGCCGAAAAGATGATCAGGAGCATGACGATGAACAGCGTGATGATGTAGCCCACCTTGATGGGCGTCTTCAGAAGCCTCAGCTGCCGGTACTCTTCGGAGGTCTTCGATATCACGGCAATCTTGTCGACGAGGCCGACGGGGAAATAGTAGCTGGCCATGACGAAACCGATGATCGATTTGGGCTCGGTCAGGGTGAATATGGGCACGGCGCCCCGGATCAGGTCGCCGTGTCCCACCTGTTCGATCGTGGTGACCTCCTTGCCGCCGTACAGGTCCTCGAGCAGCTCGGCGGACAGGGGCTTCGGAACCATCTGGGGATGTTCCTGATCCCGGATAACCACATTCTCCCTTTGGTTCTCGATATGGACTTCAAGCATATTGAGCCGGTAGGTTGTGTGCCGCCGCTCCACCAGGGCCCTCAGATAGATCGATTTATCCGCCTCGTAGAGGGTGTTTTTCGAGATGTCGGCGCTGAGCTGGCGCGCGGAGTATTTCGCCTGATCGGCCGACTGCTGGTAGTAGAACTGGGCCACCTCCAGGGTTCGGTTCAGGGCGTCGCTGATGCGGATGCTGAACCAGTTGTCGATGCTGTATGAGAGAAAGTTGACCGCAACGATGAACAGCAGAACGGTGGGGATCAGCGAAAGGCTGACGAAGGCGAGAACGAGCCGGTTTCTGAGCTTGGAGCCGGCGACGCCGCGCCGGCGCTCATAGATCAGTTTGACCACATTCCGGACGATCAGAAAGATGAGCAGGATGATCAGGATGATGTTGATGTTGATCAGGCCGAAGATCAGGGCGTTGCCGGAGATGGGCAGATCGAGCATCTCACCGCGGAAAACGTGGCTTTCCACATAGGTCACCAGGGCGATGAGAATGACGGTCAACAGGATGATGATGCGCTCCCTCTTGCGCCTTTTCACCTCCTGCACATCCAGTTTCACGGGCCTGCGGGTCTTTTTCATCAGTAGATGAAGCCCTCCCTGTGCCAGCTCGTTTCGAAATCCCAGAAGGAGACGAAGAAAAAGACATACTCCATCTGGAGCGGCAGGCGGATTTTATCAAGCTTCGCCTTCACCTCGACATAATAATGCTCGCCTTTTTTCAGCGCATTGAGGTGCTTCAACGGAATTCCGTTGAGGTCCGTCATCGCGCGTTTGGCGGTTTCATAATCCTTGAAAGAAACCGGCTCCCTGTGCCCGTTGAAGGAGATATAGAACTGCCTTTTGACGTTGTCGTACTTGATCGTATGCCGGATGGTCAACCGTTCCAGTTTCCTGTCCAGCCAGCGCGGACGCACCTGATAGAGATCCACCAGAAAGGTGAACGTGGTGGGGATGCCCGCCAGAATGGCGGCCTCCATCTGTTTCGTGAAACAGTTCACCACCCGGGCATACACCAGCAGGTGGGTCGCGTTGTTCGTGACCAGCAGATCCCTGATCACCGCATTCTGGGCATGGAGCGGGGAGTGTAAAGCCAGGAATAGCAAAACAACGGAAAGGATGTATCCATTCGATTTCTTTTTCAATATGTATATCCCTTGGTTCACGCGGCACTCGTGGAACGGCCGCCCGATGCCGACCCGCTCCCGCCGGGGAAATGAATTTTTTTGTTATTTTAAGAGTTTGGCAGGTATACTACGTAATTGACCGTGAAAAAGCAAGACCTATTTGATGTGGACCCGAAGCCGGTTCGTCTCGACCCGCCGGGCAGCGGCCGTCCCGAGAGCCGTTGGAATGTCCCGCTGCATCGCAGAGCGTTGGTCCGCATTTCCGCTCCGACGCGAAGCGACCCGCATCTCTGCTCCCGGAGCCGTTCGGGAGCCACGGACCTGCAGCAGTGCCGTCAGGGTGTGGCGGGGGGGGTGGGGGCGGGGGCGGAGCCGGGCACCGTCGGCGCGGATGCATGCAGCATGGGGAATTCATTGAATATCCCCTCTTTGCTGAAGCGGCTCGTCAGCGTCCAGCACTCCTTGCGGACCATCAGCTCCCGAAGCAGAAGGTTGTTCAGGCGATGGCCCGATTTGAAGGCGACAAAGTGGCCGATAATCGGGATGCCCATGAGGGAAAGATCACCGACCGCATCGAGGATCTTGTGTTTGACGAACTCGTCGGGAAAGCGGAGTCCGTCCTTGTTGAGGATTTTTTCGTCATCCATGATGACGGCATTCTTGAGGGACCCTCCCAGGGCCAGCCCCCTGGCCTGCAGATGCTCCACGTCCTTCAGGAAGCCGAAGGTTCTCGCCGCGCAGATCTGCGATTCGTAGGCGCTGTCGGTGAAATGCATATGATGGGATTGAACCCCGACGGAGGGATGGTCGAAATCGATCTTGTAGGTGATCCTGAATTCCGACGAGGGCAGGAGCATCGCCGTGCTCTCCCCTTCGGAGACGGCGACCTTTTTCGTGATCACGATCAGCTTCTTCGCCTTGCCCTGCACCTGCGTGCCCGCTTCCTTGATCATATCCACAAAGGGCCGGGCGCTGCCGTCCATGATGGGAATCTCCGGGGCGTTGACCTCCACCACCGCGTTGTCCACCCCCAAACCGCTGAAGGCGGACATGAGGTGTTCAACCGTGGATACGGTCACCCCGTTCAGCCCCAGGGTAGTGGCCAGCGTCGTGTCCCTGACGTTGTGCACATCCGCTTTGATCTGGTTGTGCCCCTTGAGGTCTGTGCGGACGAAGACGACGCCCTCGTCCACGCCGGCCGGCCTGATTACCATGCCGACCTTCATCCCTGAATGTAACCCTATGCTTTTGCAGCTTATCTCTTTTTTTAACGTCCTTTGTAAGAACATAGATACCCTTTTTATGGTCGGTCGTTGAATCGGACAGCCGCCAAATCGGCCGTATGAACAGGAATCCTACAGCAACATCCGTACCATTTTCCAAGAATCCTGCGGCCCCCGCACCGACGCTCTAACCGACCATAAACAGAAGCGTTATCGAACGGCCCTGTCTTGCCCGGCTCATGAAAAGAACCCTTTCCCCCGGGCACTGTGTTGGAAGCGACACACTCCTGCGTCGTGCTTTCCTGTTCGAGCCCTTTGCGGTTCGGCCGCGGCCTGTGCCGTCGGGTCCCGCCGGTCCCGTTCCCCGCCGGGAAGGCTGGCGCCCCCGGCGCGGGGGGGCTTTGTAACCGGAACCGGGACGGGCGCAACGCGTCAGGCACACCGTCGTCACGGCGCAGATCGGACGGCGGCGGGACCGCCGCCCTCAACCTTTCGCGCCGCCCGGTCATGGCGCTCCTTTTCGCTGAAGATGCAGCCGCAGTAGCGCTGCCGGTACATCCCCGTTTCCTTTGAAATCCTCACGCCCTCCGACCACCCCTCACGGAAGTCCCTGTAGAGAAAAGGGACCCCCTCCATCGCGGCCACCGACTCTCCGATGCTCCGGATCAGATCATGCTTCTGGTACCTGCTGTAGAGGAGCGTCGTTGTAAAGGCGTCGAAGGAGTTCCTCTTTGCCAGCTGCGCCGTGCGGGTGAGCCGAAGGAGGTAGCAGTGCCGGCACCGGTCCTCCCGGCGAAAGGCGACCTGGCGCAGGAAATCAGCCAGAGGATAGGTGTCATCCCGAATGACCCGGAGACGCTCCCGGCCCGCATAGGCATCGAGCGTATCGCGCCGCCGCACGTATTCGGAGCAGGGATGGATGTTGGGGTTGTAAAAAAGGCCGCAGACCTCGCTGCCTTCCCGCCTGAGCCGCCCCAGCGGGAAGATGGTGCAGGGCGCGCAGCAGATGTGCAGCAGTATTTTGTCCGCCATGTCACAAACCAGGTTCGCCGCGGAGGGTGCGCCGATCGACCCGCCAGGGTCATAATAACTCCGTCTGGGCCCCGCCCATCCATTTCCTGCCGAAATGCATGTAGGCCCTCCGGGTCGCGATCCGGCCCCGCGCCGTCCGCTGCAGATAGCCCTCCTGAATCAGGAAGGGTTCATAGACGTCCTCGATGGTGGTTCTCTCCTCGCCGATGGCCGAAGAGAGGTTGTCGATCCCCACGGGCCCGCCGTCAAACTTGTCGATCACGGTGAGCAGGATGGTCCGGTCCATGTGATCGAATCCCTTTTGGTCCACCTCGAACATCTCGAGGGCGCTCACCGCCACCTCGCGCGTGATCCGCCCTCCCGCCCTGACCTGGGCGAAGTCCCGGACCCTGCGGAGCAGGCGGTTGGCGATCCTCGGCGTCCCTCGGGACCGGCAGGCCATTTCCGCCGCCCCCGATTCATCGATCTCGATCGAGAGGATCTTCGCCGAACGCCGGATGATCACGCCGAGTTCGTCAGGGGTGTAGAAATCGAAGCGGAAGCTCATCCCGAACCGGTCGCGCAGCGGCGAGGTCAGAAGCCCGGCCCGGGTCGTGGCGCCGATCAGGGTGAATCTGGGGATCTCCAGCTTCATGGACCGCGCGGAGGGCCCCTGGCCGATGAGAATATCGATGTGGAAATCCTCCATGGCCGGATAGAGGATCTCTTCCACGACGTGGGAGAGGCGGTGGATCTCGTCGATGAAGAGGGTGTCCTGCTCGTGGAGGTTCGTCAGGATCGCCGCCAGATCGCCCGGCCTTTCGATCACCGGGCCGGAGGTCACCTTGATGTCCCCGCCCATCTCCCGGGCCATGATATAGGCCAGTGTGGTCTTCCCCAGACCGGGCGGGCCATAGAGGAGCACATGATCGAGAGCCTCCCTGCGCTGCCTGGCCGCCTCGATGAAGATGGACAGATTCGCCTTGATCTTCTCCTGACCGATATATTCGGCAAGGCTCTTCGGGCGGAGATAGACATCAAACCCGTTTTCCCCCTCGATCTCCTGCGGGACAGTCAATGGGTTCTTTGGTGAAATGCTCGTTGGATCCGCTTTCTTCACGCGAAAAACTCCCCCCTATTTCCTCTATCCACTTCCCCTGATCATAGCCACAAATCGACCGGGAGCGCAACCCCTTGCGTCCGCCCTTCCAGCGTGGAAAAGCGGGGCGTTACAAAGGACTTTTCCTTGCCGGGAAGCCCCGCCCTGCGGCCGGAGCGCTTCAAAAATGGGATCCCGGAAGCGCGCGTTGGAGATTTTTCGGGCCACCCTGCCCCCGCAGCGGAGCCCCCGAAAAGACGACTCTCTGAGCGCGAAGCGCGAGTTTCGCCTTTGCAGCGAAGCGAGGAGGTGCAGGGTCTGAAAAATGTCCGGCGCGCGGAGGGATCGTGATTTTCAAGCTCTCCTGTTACCGAAAAAAAGCGCAGTCTCAACCGGCCATGTTCTTTAGCGCCTGCTTCAGGAGCCGATCGAGCGACGGGGGTTCCTTGGCTTCCCGGATGATGCGGTCGAGGACCTCTTTCACCGTGGCGCCCTTGTAGCCGAGGTTGACCAGGGCCGAGAAGGCGTCATCCTTCACCCCGTCATCCTGCCCGGCGGCAACCGTCCCGGCGGCAATGGACTCCCGTCCGAACCTGGCCGCCTTGTCCTTCATGTCGAGGATCATCCGCTCCGCCGTTTTTTTGCCCACCCCGGGGATGCCGGTCAGGCGTTTCAGGTCGTCGGTCGTCACGGCCCGGATCAGGTCCGCGGCGGCGATGCCCGAGAGGATGTTGACGGCCAGTTTGGGACCGATCCCGCTCACCGATATCATGAGCTGAAAGACCGCCCGCTCCTCCGGGTCGTGAAATCCGTAAAGGTGGATGGCATCCTCCCGGACATGCGTATGGATATGGATGACGACGGGCAGGCCGATCTCGGGCAGCTCGTAGAACGTGGTCAGGGGAACCGCGACGTGGTAGCCGACGCCGCCAACGTCCACGACGCAGTAGGTGGTCGATTTTTCAACAAGCGTGCCGCTGAGCCGGGCGATCATATCAGATGGGTTCCGTCTTCAAAAAGTTGCCGTGGCAGATGGCGACGGCCAAGGCATCGGCCGCATCGGGGGGCGGAAGCTCCGGAAGGCCCAGGATCGCCTTGACCATGGTCTGGACCTGGCTTTTTTCCGCCCGGCCGTATCCGACTACGGCCTTCTTGATCTCCAGGGGGCTGTATTCGTACACCGGGACGCCCATATGCCTGCCTGCCAGGATCGCCACCCCGCGGACATGACCCTGCCGGATCAGACTTTTGACATTCTTCCCGTAGAAGATCTCTTCGATGGCCAGCGCCTGGGGCGCCGATTCCCGGATCGCTTCCTTCA
>JBFMBA010000014.1:0-2567 GCA_040755475.1 Thermodesulfobacteriota bacterium | reverse complement strand
CGTCCCCACGTGCGGGCGGCCGTCGACCAGAATGTCGGCGGGCGCCCCCATCTCGACCAGAGTCCGCTTGACCCAGTCCGTATAAGGGTGGTTCGCGCGGCTGGTGAGTTTGCCGTCGGAAAAGGTCCCCGCCCCCCCCTCGCCGAAATGGACATGGCTTTCCGGATTGAATCGACCCCGCTCCCAGAACGCCCGGATATCGCCGAGGCGGTCGGTAACGGGCCTGCCCCGCTCCAGCAGGAGGACGGCCACCCCCCTCCGGGCGAGGGTCAGGGCGGAGAAAAGCCCCGCCGGGCCGCAGCCGACCACCACGGTCCTGCCTTCGGGCGCCGGAAAGGGCACGGCGGAAGGTGCGGACTGCGCCCCATCGGGGGTGTCCGGCACTTCCGTCACGGTCAGACCCTTCTCGGCCGCTCCGACCGACCAGGGGGTTCCGTCGGGAAGGCGCAGTGCGACCAGATAAACGAACCGGGGGGGGCGGGCCCGCCGCGCATCGATCGACCGGCGCATGACACGGAGCTCCGTCACCGCCCCCTTGGGAAGACCCAGGAGCGAAGCGACGCGCCCCGGGAGCACGTCTTCCCCCTCGCCGAGCGACAGGGTTAAGCCGTTGATCTTCAATACCATTGCCAGTTCACCGTTGAAAAAAGCGGAACGCTGTTATAGATACGGGTGAAAAAATGCGGAAAAATGACAGGGTCCGCACTTCTGGCTCCGCCCGAAAAGGAAAACCATGCCCTGGTATGCCGTCCATACACGAAGCCGCCACGAAGACCGCGTCCATCTCGGTCTGGCCCAGAAGGCCTTTCAAACCTTCTTACCCAAGATGGAGGTCTGGAGCAAGCGGAAAGACCGCCGGAAGAGGATCATGATCGCCATGTTTCCCGGATATCTCTTCGTCGAGCTCCCCCTGCTGACCAACGAAATCAAGGTGGACGTCCTGAAGACCTTCGGCGTCGTCCGCATTCTCGGCAAGCCCCGGGGCTCGGAGCCCATTCCCGTACCCGACGCGACGATCGATGCCATTCAGCGCATCGTCCAATCCAGGGTGGAGGTGCAGCAGCTCCAGTATCCGAAGGTCGGCGAGCCGGCCCGGATCATCGACGGCCCCTTCAAGGGGGTCGAAGGCCTCGTCCTGAAGACGGACTATGCGAAGGAGCTTTTCGTGGTCGGCATCGAACTCCTCCAGCGCTCCGTCGCGATCAAGCTGGAAGGGTTTCAGATCGCAAGGCTCTGATCTTTCTTGGAAGGGATCGCGACGATCAAAGGTCTCGTGCGATCAACGTGACATGGGGCTCCACCGCCGGATTGGGTATGGTATCATCGGAACGACCGCTGCCGGCATCCCAGGAAAAATCCTCGCATCCCAGTTCCAGGAACCGCTCGTGGATCATCCGGTCGTAATGGGCGCGGATGGATCTCACATGGCGATGAATCTCCGCGTTTCGCCTTTGCTGGGCCGTATCGCCGATATGCTGCAGATAGCACAGCTTGGGCACTCTGATCATCCGGGTCTTGAGAAAGGTCCTGACCATGATTTCATAGTCGTCCGCCACAGGAAGCGCCGGGTTATGCCCTCCGATGGACAGATAGAAAGACCGCCGCCATGCCCGGATATGGTTGGGGGCCGATGTGATATGCCGTATCGTCTTGGAGTTGATGTTGCCGGGACTCCCCGATTTATACCACTTGCCGCGGTATTCCACATCCACATAGGAGCCGTAGCCGAAGGCCCAGCCGTCTCGATAACACAAACCCGTTCCATCCGCGTAGATTTCGGCGCTGTCGGTATACAGGAACCCGGCGTCGACAAACTGTTCAAAGCCTTTGACGACGCAATCCACGGCATAGTCGGTCAGTTCATCGTCATGGTCCAGTTCCAGGAGGATATCGCCTTTCGCGAGGCTGCAGGCCCGATTCTTCACCTCTCCGATGACACCGGAATGTTCCCATGGCTTAAACACCCGTATCCGATGGTCCTGTCCGGCAAGGGCGCTCAACATCTTGAACGTCTTCCCTCCGTCGTCCGAATCATCCACGATCACCCACTCCCAATGGTCATAGGTCTGCTCCCGGAGCGAACGGAAGGCGCGACGGATCTTTTCTCCGGTGCGATAGGCGGCGGTAAACACGGTCACGAGAGGTCGCCCTTCCGCCTCCCCCGTGTCGAACAGATTTGTCAGGTAGAGGTTGTAGGCGGATATTCCGAGCAGGCCCAGGTCGGGCAGTTCGTCGTAATGGAGCCATTTCTTCCGAATATGAAAAGGGGCCCTGATCAGGCGGGTGTATGAAGACCGGTCGCCGACCGTGACGATGACGTGCGGCTTGTCGCGGACGAGGACCTGCTCGAGGCGGGAATCGGAAGCATAGCAGCGACAATCAAGCCTCCTCTCTTCATAGTCCTCCGCCGCGGGAGTCACCAGCCGGATCTTCCTGACGCCAAAGATGCAAATCACCGGCAGATGATCCTTCCTAACACGGCATATGGCATGGGCAATCGTCCTCAGGTCCATCGGCTCTTCTCCATACGGGCCCCTTTCATCCGGGTCTTACGGCGGCGCCGCGGC
>JBFMBA010000013.1:0-3693 GCA_040755475.1 Thermodesulfobacteriota bacterium | reverse complement strand
GGAAACCCCGGTGCACAACACCCCCTTGGCAGGGCGGACGATCCGCGAAACAGGCCTTCGGCAGAAGATCGGCGTCAACCTCGTAGGGGTCTGGAATCGAGGCCGTCTGCTTCCGGCACAGGCCGACACGGTTCTGTCCGACTCCAGCGTGCTGGTGGTTGTGGGGACACGGGAGCAGATCGCGGCCCTGGAGTCCTTTCTGGTGATATACGACACCAACTACAATCCGGTGCTTGTCATCGGCTGCGGAAACGTGGGGTATGCCGCGGCCTCGGCACTCAGGCAAAACGGTATCTCGGTCCACGTGATCGAGCGTGACCGCTCCATCATGGAGCGCGCCGCAGGGGTCGCCGAACGGGTTTTCATCGGAGATGCAGCCGACCGCGAGACGCTGATGCAGGCCGGTCTGGCGGAGGCCCCTTCGGTCGTCATCACGACCAATGACGACGCCATGAACATCTACCTGGCCGTATACTGCCGCCGCCTCAGACCCGATATCCGCATTGTCAGCCGCATCACCCACGAGCGGAACATAGAGGCCATTCATCGGGCCGGCGCTGATTTCGTGCTGAGCTATGCCTCGGTCGGCGCGGCATTGGTCTCGTCCATCCTGCAGGGCCGTGAAATGGTGGTGATGGCGGAAGGAATCGACCTGTTTCATTCCCGGGTACCCGCGTCGCTGGCCGGGAAAACGCTCAATGAGAGCCAGATCGGTCTGCGTACCGGGTTGAACGTAGTCGCCTATCAGAGTGGCGGTGAGGCGATCACCAACCCTTCCCCGGACCTGGTCCTCGCGGCCGAGGGCGAGGTGTTGCTGATCGGGGATGCCGGGCAATGGGAAAAATTCAACGAACTGTACAGGTGATCGGCCTGCCGCTGAACTCGGGCCGTCCGGCCTTTCCTGAGGGAATGCACCCTTGGTGCCCCCCGAATACAAGCTTCCCCCTATTTACGGAGACGGCGGTTATCGAGCTGAATAAACTCATGGCGATCAGGTCAAGAGGCTGAAGTGTTCCACCTCCTCTCCATTCTTATCGCGCTTCTCCTTCCGGGCGCGGCCGGACCTGCGGCAGCCGCTCAGGATGCGGGTACGGAGCGGCGCGTTTCTCAGGGAACCGCCCAGGTGATCCGGATCGAGGGCGCCATCGGCCCGGCAGCCGCAAGATACGTCCAGGACGCGATGTCCACGGCGGTCGAGCGGAATGCGGAGATCATTATCCTGGTCATGGACACCCCGGGCGGACTGGCCGAGAGCATGCGCGAGATCATCCGGGAGATCCTGGGCTCCCCCATTCCGGTGGCCGGGTTCGTCTACCCGTCCGGCGCGCGGGCCGCCAGCGCCGGCACCTACATCCTATACGCATCCCATGTGGCCGCCATGGCGCCGGGTACGAACCTTGGCGCAGCCACACCGATTCAGATCGGGTCCATCCAGCCGGGAGGCGGCAAGGAGGGGGACAAGGAGGAGCGGGGCGGCGACATGCAGGCAAAGATCGTCAACGACGCCGTTGCCTCTATCCGGAGTCTGGCCCAGCTTCGGGGCCGCAATGCGGATTGGGCCGAGGAATCCGTGAGAAAGGGCGCCAGCCTCCCCGTCGAGGAGGCCGTTCAGAAGAGGGTCATCGACTTTGTCGCAGCAGACATGCAGGAGCTGCTCCAAAAGGCCGACGGCATGAAGGTCACCGTCCGGAACCGGGAGGTGGTCCTCGACACCCGGGGGCTGTCCATCCAATCCATCGAACCGAGCTGGAGCAACCGGTTCCTGAACGTCATCACCAACCCGAACGTTGCAATCATCCTGCTCCTGGTCGGCATCTACGGCCTGATCTTCGAATTCACCAGTCCCGGCACCATCGGGCCGGGCATCATCGGCCTGATCTGCCTTTTGCTGGGCCTGTACGCACTTCACATCCTGCCCCTCAACTACGCGGGGCTCGCCCTCATCATCTTCGGGGTGGCCCTGATGGTTGCGGAGGCTTTCGTCCCCTCCTTCGGCGTGTTGGGGATCGGCGGCATCGCATCGTTTCTGATCGGCGCCACCATTCTCATCGACACCGATATTCCGGCCTTCCGTATCTCCTGGTCCGTGATCATCGGGACCGCGGCGGCGAGCGCCGCGTTCCTCATATTCGTCGTCGGCTTTGTCTGGAAGGCCCAACGCCGGCCCGTGGCCACCGGGATGGAGGGGCTGGCCGGCAGCAGGGCGGAGGTGGTCGACTGGTCCGAAGGCAAGGGGCATGTGCGTGTGCGCGGTGAGCTGTGGGGGGCCATGGGGAAGAGAAGGTACGAGCCGGGCGAGGAGGTGAGGGTGACCTCCAGCCGCGGGCTCACCCTTGTCGTCGAGCCGGTGGAAACCAAAAAGGAGCTATGAAGCGCAGCGCCCTATAGGGCCCACGGGTGGACGGACAAGTGGGGCATTATGCGGCACGCCCTCGACTGACGGGTATTTGCTTCCCGTGTGCATCGGTTCCGGCCAAGAGCAGCCCCATGAACGCTCCGGCCAGGCAGGAGCCGGCGGCCAGGAGCAGTTCCCGTCGATGCGTCGTCAGCCACAGCTGAAGACTGCGCGGTCTCGCCCGGTCGTCGAAACCCCCATGGGCGCCGTGATCTCCCTTCAGCGGTTCCCAGAGGTTGTGGGGGCGGTCCGGATCGTCGGGCCCGTCATGTTGCTGAGAATCATAGCCGCTGCGGGCGAGGACCCGATCCGCGTACCAGGGCGCAATCTTGTTCCCTACGATGGTCTTCACCGTCGGGAAGCCCACGTATAATTCGCGCCTGTCATTGTAGGCCGCCCAGACCACGGCCGAAGCGGCGACCTCCGGCTGAAAAATGGGCGGCACGGGCTGTGCCCTGCGGGGCAACCGGCTCTTGACCCATCCGAACTGCGGGGTGTTGAGGGCGGGCATCTGGACCATGGTGACCCGGACGTTGCTGCGGTCGTGGAGCAGTTCGGTCCGGAGGGAGTCGGTGAACCCCTGGATGGCATGCTTGGCCCCGCAGTAGGCCGCCTGGAGCGGGATGCCCCGGTAGGCGAGCGCCGATCCCACCTGGACGATGGTCCCTCGATCCCGTGGGAGCATGCGGCGGAGCGCAGCCAGAGAGCCATGGACATAACCCAGGTAGGTCACCTCCGTGACGCGTTTGAACTCCTCGGCGGTCATCTGCTTCACAGGGGAGAAGACGGAGACCATGGCATTGTTGACCCAGATGTCTATGGGACCGAAGGCGTCCTCCACCGCGTCCGCCGCCGTCTCCACCTGACCGGGATCGGATACATCGGTAGGCAGCACCAGGGCTTCGCCCCCAAGGGACTCCACCTCCCGCTTTGCCCCTTCCAGTCCATCACGTCCGCGGGCGAGCAGCCCTATCCGGGCGCCCCTCTCTGCAAAGGCCCGCGCGGTGGCCCGGCCCACCCCGGCCGATGCGCCGGTCACGACAATGACATCCGTGTTCCGCGATTTGCCCATTCAGGATAGCTCCCTTCGCTGGTTTTTTCCGCTCCGGCTGATTCTTTCCAGAGACCTCCTATTGTAAGAACGGCGGCCTCCCCGAGAATGGGCGCTAACCTGTATTGTTCCCGCTGGGGATTGGAAAACTGGCCTGTCGGAGGCAAGGAAAGGGACGCAGGAGCGTCCCGGTCTGGCGTTCCCACGCTGGAGCGAGGGAATGATAAATGGGAACGATGAGCGAGAT
>JBFMBA010000012.1:0-2267 GCA_040755475.1 Thermodesulfobacteriota bacterium | reverse complement strand
AACCTCCGGAAGGTGATCGTCTGGGACGACAAGGGGCTGTGGGGCTTTTCCCAGGAAAGATCGCCTTCCATGCGGATTTTCTCAAGGATGCCCAAGCGTACCTGGCACAGCATCCGTCCTGTGTGGACGAAAGGCTGGCGGCGGTCCGGCCCGATGACACGGCGATGATCATCTACACCTCCGGCACCACCGGCCGCCCCAAGGGGGCCATGATCTCCCACCGCAATATCTTGATGTTGACCGAGTCCTTTGTCCAGGCCAGCCCCTCCTTTGAATCGGACGAAGTGGTCTCCTACCTCCCCCTCTCCCATATTTATGAAAACCTGATCTCCCTCTTCCAGTCCATCTGGACGGGTTATACCGTCAATTTTGTCGAAAGGCCCGACACGCTGCCCCAGAACCTCCGTGAGGTCTCTCCTACGATCTTTGCCAGCGTGCCCCGGCTCTGGGAGAAGTTCACCTCCGCGATCGCCATCCGCATGTCCGATGCGCCGCCGATGAAAAGAATCCTCTACCGCCTCAGTATCGGGACGGGGCTCCGATTTGTCCGGACAAAGGAAGGGACGCGGCGGCGCCTCCTCTGGGGGCTCCTCTACTGGCCCTGCTACTGGGCCGTCCTTTACCACCTCAAGAGGCAGCTGGGGTTCGAACGGATCCGCTGGGCCGTCTGCGGCGCCGCGCCCGCCGCCCCGGAACTTTTCGAATTCTACAACGCCCTGGGCGTCCCGCTGCGGGAGGGCTACGGCCAGACCGAATCGACGGGCGTGATCGCCATACAGCGGATCGACCGGCCCCGCTGGGGATATGTGGGGGAGCCCATCCCCGACGTGGAGGTGAAGATCGCCGAAGACGGCGAGATCCTGGCGCGCGGTCCCGGGGTCTTTCAGGGTTACTTCAAGGATCCGGAGCTGACCGCGGATACGATCCGGGACGGGTGGCTCTACACGGGCGACGTCGGCGCGCTGGAAGAGGGCTTCCTCAAGATCCTGGACCGGAAGAAGGATATCATCATCACCGCCGGGGGAAAGAACATCACCCCCGCCTTCATCGAAAACAAGCTGAAGTTCAGCTCTTATATCCAGGATGCCGTGGTGATCGGCGAGGGGAAGAAATACCTGGTGGCCCTCATTCTGATCGATGAGGACAACGTTACCAAGTACGCCCAGGATCAGCGGATTCCCTTCACCACCTTCGAGGACCTGACCACCAGGCCGGAGATCAGAAAGCTGATCGATCAGGAGGTCTACCAGGTGAACAAAACGCTGGCCCAGGTGGAGACGATCAAGCGGGTCGCCCTCCTTCCCCGGCGCTTCTATGAGGAGGACGGCGACGTGACGCCCACCAAGAAGGTGAAGCGGCGCTTCGTCGAGAAGCGGTATGCGGAGCTGATCGAATCGCTGTACCGAGACAGAGAGTGACAGCATTGGGAATCATGGTCCCTCTGCACGCTGGACCTTTTTCGACCCTGCGTCTCCTCGCTTCGCTGCAAAGACGAAACTCGCGCTGAAGCGCTCAGACAACCGTCTTTGCGGGCGCTACACTGCGGGGGCAGGGGCCCCGAAAAATCTCCAATGCGTGCTCCCGGGACATGATTTCCAACTGACGCAAAGGTTTCAGAGTGACAGAGGAGGCGTGTAATGGATCTGACCGAAAGCTACCGCGAGGAACTGCGCCTGATCCGGAAGCCCTGGACCGGCCTGGGGATCGGCCTGATTGTCCTGGCGCTCCTGGCCCTCCCCTGGCTGAACAGGGAGTATCTGGTCTACATGGCGACGGTGGTGTTCATCTATGCCATCGGCGTCCAGGGCCAGAACATCCTCATCGGGTACACCGGTCAGATCTCCTTCGGCCAGGCGGGGTTTCTTGCAATCGGCGCCTATACCTTCGGCCACGCCTCCGCCCAGGGCATTCCGCTGCCGCTGGGCCTGCTCGCCGCCGGCATGACTGCCGGGCTTTTCGGCCTGATCGTGGGATTTCCGTCGCTGCGCCTCAAGGGACCCTATCTGGCGATCGCCACAATGGGCTTCGGCATCGCCATCTACCAGATATTGCTCAATTCCGAGGTCATATCCGGCGGGCGGATGGGTCTGATGGTCAAGAAGCTCCCCCCCCTGTTTGGCTTGACCCAGCAGGTCAGCTTCTATTACCTCACCCTGCTGCTGGCGCTGGCCTTTACCCTGATCTCCTACAACATCATCTCCTCCTATGCCGGAAGGGCCTTCATCGCCATCCGGGACAACGACATCGCCGCCGAGACGATGGGTGTG
>JBFMBA010000011.1:0-3777 GCA_040755475.1 Thermodesulfobacteriota bacterium | reverse complement strand
GTCTTCCCCCGGGCGAGCCTCTTTGGCGAGGCTTTTGGCTATGACATCCTGAACGCGCTCCGGCTCCGGCGCCGGGGCGTCGAGCAGTCGCGTCAGGTACCCGTCGTCGATGAAATCGACGGCGGCCTGACTCAAATCCATCTTTGGCAGTCCTGACAAGCTTGACCTCGTTAGCGGAGACGCACAGGCCGTGGAGGCGCCTCGTAATTCAGGGATCTCCCCGATCCTTCGCCCGCCACTCTTCCCAAACCCGTGAGCAGCGCATCCACCCGCTTCCGTTGGTCGTGCGCGGATTCATGGATGCCGGCCTTTGCGGGATAGATCTCGTACAGGTTGCGATATTTGAGAGGCGTCAGATTGACCATGAGCACATTGGCGCCCCGCATCAGGCTCAGCCGGTAGCCGCCCGCCCGGTCCACCGTGGCCACCGCCGTCGTGGCCGGGATATTGACCCTGGGGCAGGTCAGCCGGGCAAGCGCCGTCACTTTGTAGACAACCAGGTTGTTGTTGTGCACCTGGTCCGGATCGGGACGGAGCGACGCCCGGTTGAGCCAGGCCTGGCCGGTGGGCGTCTCCCGGTGCGGCACATAGGGACCGCAGCCGATCATGTCCAGATCCAGCCTCCGGAACCACTCGATATCCTCAGCCAGCGAGCGCCATGTCTGTCCCGGGATGCCCACCATGATGCCGCTTCCCGTTTCATAGCCCAGTGCCTTGATGCGGGGAAGAAGATCCAGTCGATGAGAAACGCCATTGGCGCCCGCAGGGTGGATGTCATTCCAGAGGCGTCTGTCCGAGGTCTCGAAACGGATATAATAGCGGTCGGCGCCGGCGGCATGCCAATGCGCCAGTTCCTCTTCGCTTCGCTCCCCGCAACTGAGCGTGACCGACAGAGACGTTTCGCGCTTGATCCTTCGAACGACACCGGCCAGCCACTCGGTGTCCAGCGCCGGATCCTCGCCCGACTGCAGAACGACGGTGCCATACCCCCGGGCAACCGCCTCCCGGGCGGCCGCCAGGATCTCTTCTCCCGTCATCCGGTACCGCGGAATGGATGTCCGGTCGCTGCGGATTCCACAATATAGGCAACGGCTTCTGCAGTGGTTTGAGAATTCGATCAGCCCCCTGATGTGAACGGCATCGCCGACGGAGATCCGCCGCTCGTTGTCGGCCAGGGCCCAGAGGTGCTCCAGGCGTACCGGATTGTCCTCCTGCAGCCAGGCGAGCATGTCGCTTCTGTTCATGGTACCGACCCGGCACTGTTTCGAAGGGTCGCGGTGAAGGTGCTGCCCACGTCCGGCGTGCTCTGTACGGAGATCGTGCCGTTATAGAGCATGACGAGTTTTTTCACCGTGGAGAGCCCCAGGCCGCTCCCGAGGATATGGCGGTTCTTGTCGTTCCTGATCCGGGTAAAGTCGTTGAACAGGAGCTGCGTTTCTTCCGGCGCCATGCCGATTCCCGTATCCTCCACCCGGATCTGTACGTCGTCGCCGGAGCGGGCCACCGTGATGCCGACCCGGCCTTCGTCGCGGTTGTACTTTACCGCATTGGAGACGAGGTTGTTGAAGATGATCTCCATTTCCGTGCGGTCCGCCTCCATCAGGGAACCGGGAGGCGCGTCAAGCCGGATGGAAATACCGCGCCGCCCGGCCTCCGTTCCGACGTTTTCGATGGCCTGGCGTGCGATCTCGGACAGGTCGACCGGCGCAATGTGGCGCTGTCTTTGCCCGGATTCGATGGATGTGAGATCCAGCAGATCCGTGATGAGTTTCCGCAACCCCTCGATCCTGATCAGCGACCGGTCGATCATCCGGTCATAGGCATTGTGTTTGTTCTCGATGGCGCGTTCCTGCATCATCTGGAGATAACCCTCGATTGCCGTGATAGGACCCTTCATTTCATGCGCCAGGACGGAGATGAATTGAAATCGCACCTGCCTTTTTTCTTCCGCCAAGCGCCGCGCCTGGCGCTGCAGGATGAGATGCTTGGCGGCTTTCCTCACGGCCTGGCGGAGTTCTTCGGGCGTAAAGGGCTTCGCCAGAAAATCATATGCGCCGCGCCGCGTGGCCGTTACGGCCGTATCGAGCGACGCATAGGCGGTGATCATGATGACCAGAAGATCGAGAGGACGTTTGTAGAGCCGCTCCAGAATGTCCAGCCCGGCCATGTCCGGAAGCTTGTGGTCGAGAAGGAGGATGTCGGTCGGCCCGGCACCCATTTTCTCCTCCAACTCCGCGCCGGTTGCGGCGGTCCGGATGTCAAACCGGACTTCGCCGTTGATATCGGGAAGGTTCACCACGAAATCACGCAGCGCCCGTTCCGCTCCCCGCCGCATGCCGTATTCATCGTCCACGATGAGGATGTGCAGGAGATCCATGTCGTTCGCCTTTCACACGGGCCTGTGCCCGCTGGACGCTTTTTCCGCTTCATCCGCAGGAACCATGGGATTTGCGGGCTGTTCACCACACTGGCTCACCGGGCCCCGGGTTTCACCTTACTCATCCGGGTTTCTCCGGGGGAGTTTGACCGTAAATTGTGTCCCCGTCCGCCCGGCGGACGGGTCCTGGTTGGATACCACCGCGATGTCTCCCCGATGCATCTTGACAATGCCGTACGTGACGGCAAGGCCAAGGCCGGTACCCTTCCCGATCTGTTTGGTCGTGAAGAAGGGTTCGAAAATCTTTCCCTGGTTTTCCCTGGAAATGCCTATGCCCGTATCCCGGACCGAAAACGAGATCAAATCGTCATTGCCGTCGATGCTGATATCAAGGGCGCCGCCTTCCGGCATCGCGTCGCAGGCATTGCTGAAGAGGTTTGTGATCACCTGATTGATCTGGTCCGGATCCAGATTGGCCCTGTGATCCTTGATTCTTGACTCGACCCGGGCCTCGATTCCGGCAGGAAAGGGATAGGTTTCGACGGCGCGGAGCATGAGCCCGTAGATATCGACGGTGCGCAAAACGGCCTTGTTCTGCCGCGCGAAGTGCAGCAGGCGGACCACGATCTTTTTGCACCGGTCGGCCTGCTCCACGATCATATCGAGGTCTTCCCGCCATTCGGGGAACTTCTCCGCCTGCTCCAGCAGCATGTGCGAGTGCATCAGCACGATGCCGAGCGGATTGTTCACCTCGTGGGCCACACCCGCGGCCAGCTGGCCCATGCTGGCCAGGCGCTCCGAATGCATGAGCGCCTCCTGGGTACTGACCAGCTGCTGGTGCGAAATGGCCAGCTGCTTCACGGTTTCGCGCAGCCTTTCGATGGTATGGGGC
This sequence comes from Thermodesulfobacteriota bacterium, assembly GCA_040755475.1. Taxonomy (GTDB): domain Bacteria; phylum Desulfobacterota; class Syntrophia; order Syntrophales; family UBA5619; genus JAKAFS01. The sequence continues at coordinate 508 of JBFMBA010000011.1, read as the reverse complement.
AGGCACATTTCGGTTTCCGCCAGATGAAAATGGATGGCGACCGCATGCGCGACACAGGTGTCGTACCCGCAGGCGCCGCAGTTGAGCTCGTCTTCGGGTTTCACCTTGCCCATCCGGTTGAGTATGCGGGATATCTCCTCGCGGGACGGCTGGGCGATCCGCTGGTCATAGGCGGCAAATCCCCGGGTCAGGGGCAGATCGTCGAACCGGGCAATCTCCCGGCTCCACCTTTCGCTGCGCGCGCCGGCCAACTGTCTCTGAACGTAACTGCCCACCAGGCTGCGCCGCCGGAACATAGCGGCCTTCGTCGTCATGCCAGCGCCCATGATGCAACCGTTGCAGCAGAGCACTTCCAGCAGGCGCACGTCCAGACTGTGGGCGGCGATGGCCTGTATGGCATCCACGAAATTGGTGCGGCCGTCCGTGGCCATGACGTCGCTGGTCGTTAAATCCTCGTTCAGTCCGGCGGCCTGCAGCAATCCCCGGCTGACGGAGAACAGGCCGCCCA
>JBFMBA010000010.1:0-12165 GCA_040755475.1 Thermodesulfobacteriota bacterium | reverse complement strand
GGGGGAGGGAGAAGAGCCCCGGGGCGAGCCCTTTGTCATCTCCGACAATCGGCGCAAACGCGCAGGGCGAAAGAAAGGGTGAACGGCGGGCATGGATAGGAAAACAGTCATCGACTTTGCCCTGCCGACCACCGTGGCGGTGCTGCTGACCGCCGTCCTGGTTCTGACCGACGCCGACATCGGGATCGAGCATCGGTTTTGGTCTCCCGACAGGGGCTGGTTCCTGGGCGGGCAGCACCCCTGGCGGTTCCTGTACGACTTCGGTAACGTGCCGGCGCTGATCCTGTCGATCGGCGGTCTGGCGGTCTTTCTGTTGGGCTTTTTTCGGAGGGCGCTGATTCCCTACAGAAGAGCCGGCCTGTTTCTGATCGTCTTCCTGTTGCTGGGACCGGGATTGCTGGTGAACACCCTGTTCAAGGACCACTGGGGCAGGCCCCGTCCCGTCGACACGGTCAATTTCGGCGGGAGCGAGCCCTTCCGTCATGCCTGGGATAAGGGCCGTGCCGGCCAGGGGAAATCCTTTCCTTCGGGGCATGCAGCGGTCGGCTTTTTCGTCTTTTCACCCTTCTTTCTTCTGAGAAAGACCCACAGGGGATGGGCGGTGTTTTTCCTCTGCACGGGGATGGCCTACGGATTGTTGATGGGTGTGGGCAGGATGGTGCAGGGGGGGCATTACCCGACCGATGTCCTCTGGTCGGGCGCTTTTACCTATCTGACGGGCCTGTTTCTTTATTATCTGTTCGGGTTACATCGGCAAAGACCGCCATCGGCAGATTCGTAATACTTCCGACTCCCGGTTGAGACCGGGATCCTTTCCCGCAAGCCCGTCCTGTCCGCGGGAAGCCCCTCATACCCGGCCTGCAGAGGCCATCGACGCGCCGGCAGGTCACGTTCTTATCCGCAGCAGCAGCCAAAGCGAGGCGATACCGAAGATCCCGTTCGCGAACCAAGCGGCGATGAGCGGCGGGAAGGTACCCGATCGGCCGAGGGACATCCCGAAGGCGTATACGAGCCAGTACGAGAATCCGATGACCAGTCCGACCCCGATCCCCTGTGCGATGCCGCCGCTGCGTTCGGACCTCAGGGAGAAGGAGATGCCGATCACGGCCAGCACGATGCTGACCAGCGGAAAAGCGACTTTACCATGGAGATCGACCACGTACCGCGTCGCATCGTAGCCTTCCGAGCGCAGTTTTTCGATATATCCCTCGAGCTCAACGTAGCCCATGGTTTCCACATCTTTCTGAGCCACCTTGAAATCCTCGGGACGTTCCGGAAGGTCGACCACCTGACGGGACAGCCTCTCGATCGTGGGAAATTCGCCGGCCGGAAACCTCGTCACGAGTATGTTGTGGAAAATCCAGCGCTCCTGATTCCACTCGCCCCATTCCGCATCCAGGCGCATACCCAGTTTCATATCCTGATCCAGGTAATAGAGGACGATCCCGTGGAGCCGGTTGTTCTGGGCATCGAACAACCTGATATTGTAGATGCCCTTCTGCCCGCGGTACCATATCTGATCCTGCTTGAAGGTCCCCATGGACCGTCGCTTCTGCACCTCGATCAGGCGGATATATTCGGACCTTTCGTTGGTGTAGGGCGTGATCCACTCGTTGAGAAAGAAGACCAGCAGGCAGGTCAGCGCGGCGATCGTCAGGATGGGGAGGAAGGCCCGGTACAGGCTGATGCCGTTGGCCTTCATGGCCACCACTTCGCTGTGGCGCGCCAGATATCCGCAGGTGAGCAGCGAAGCCAGAAGGACGGAGGCCGGAAGCATCTGCGACAGGATCATGGGGATCCGAAAAAGGAAATGCAAGGCCATCTGCTGAACGGTGGCCTGGTTGCTCAGAAACATTCTGATTTTTTCGAAAAAATCGATAATCAGATAAAGACATATGAGACAGATCACGATGAACAGGAGATTCCTCGTGAATTCGTAGGCGAGATAGCGATGCAGGATTCTCATGAGGACCTGTTCCCCCCTGTCCCGTCCGCTTCCCGGGGCGGGTCGACCGGGAAGGGCTCTGGACTGATGCCGTGACCTGAGGAGAGCTTCAGCGGGTCGTGCGCCTCTCCTCCCGATGGCGGTGCCGGGTCGGCTGCCCCGGTCGACGAAAGGGCGGACGAATCGGGGGGGGGGCCGGGGCGGTATGAAAGGGAAGGCCGCCGCTTCCAGGGGGTTCGTTCCCGTGCGGCATAATAGAACAATACCGAAGCGGCGACGGCGAAAATCACATTCGGAGCCCAGGCGCCGACGGCCGGCGAAAAGCGTCCCGTTTCGGCCAGGGCCTCGCCGCTCAGGCTCAGCAGGTAATAGATGAGGATCAGGAAGACACCGATGGCCAGCCCCCTCGATCGAACCGCGCGATGCGCCCTGATGCCGAAGGGCAGGCCGAGCAGACCGAAAATCAGGCAGGAAAGGGGAACCGTCATCTTCTTGTGGAGCGCCAACAGGATCTCCCGTGACGCCTGATCGCTCACATCGGGGCGCTTGAGCTTGGCCGCGAGTTCCGACACCGTCATGTCCATGTGGGATTTTTCGGCAGCCCTGGCGTCTTTGGAGAGGGAATCGGCCAGATCGAGCCGGATGTCATAGAAACGGAAATCCAGTTTCCGATAACTTTTCAGACCCGCGTCGACGGTATGGGTGCTTCCGTCCTCAAGCCTCAGCGTGATGGCCTGGGTATCCCTGTCCGAAATGAGATAGGCCTTCCGGGCAATGATCGTATTCGGCTCGCGAATGATCCGGTTGTCCGATATGAGAACGCCTTCCATGAAATCACCATGGATCGGAATCTTTTCCGCGTACAGGAGGATCCCCCGGAAGTCGTCGATGAACACCTTTTCCCGGATGCCGATGCTGGCCTTTTGTTTGGCCATTTCAAACAGAAGGTTCTTGGTCGCGATGTTTCCGTAGGGAACGAGGAAGAACGTTGTCGCCCCGGTCATCAGTGCCGCCGTGAGCGCAGCAAGGGCAACCGGAAAGGCGATCTGGTAGAGACTGACGCCGGACATCCTCAGTATGGTGATCTCGTTGTCGCCGGAGAGGCGTCCTATCCCAACGAGAATCGCGATCAGCAGCGATATGGGGATGGAGAATATGAGAAAGGAGGGCATCAGATAGAGCGTCATCTGCCCGATGATCAGGAAACTGATCCCCTTGTTGATCATCAAATCCATCAGCTGCAGGATCTTGCCCATGAGCAGCACGAAGGTCAGCACAAAGACCACCATGCAGAAGATGACGGCAATTTCCTTCAGGATATAGCGGCTGATCAAAGGATACATGCAGAAGACCCTACACCGACCATGCAACCCGACGTGAAGCACCCCGCCCGCAGTGAGGGGCTTTCAGGCAGGGAAGCGTTTTTTCGAAACACCCTTCGCCCCCCGCGGGCCGGGGTTGAAGGGCTTCGCTTCCGGTTACCGGGCCGCGGTAACAGCGGGAAAATGCCACATATTCCCCGGTATGTCAAGGTCTGTCCCGAAGAAGAACCGCATCCATCCATTGACACCCCGCCGGGATTGAGATAAAGCCGGCCTCATGAAGGGGCACGCAGGCATCCATACAGAATTCTCTCTCACAGGGACCGGTCTGCCTGCGGCACCGGCCCCCATCAACCAACAGGAACCCTGAATGAAACAGACGCGACGTGCCTGGGGCCTTGCCGCGGCGGCCCTCCTGTTCATCCTGATATCCTTTGGCTTCATCGATCTTCCCCTGGCCCGATTTTTTCGCAGCCAGAGCCAGGAGATCCGCGATCTGTTCGAATGGATCACCAAGGCCGGTATATCGACCCCCTATCTGGTCGTCTCCGGCGCGCTGATCGTTTTCTATCGCTGGATCGGGAAAAACCGCCGCCTCGCCGATCGCGCCTTGCTGCTTTTTTCCGGCATCGCATTGTCCGGCATCGTCGTCAACATCATCAAGTTTCTGGTCGGTCGCCTCCGCCCGAAGATGTTTTTCGAGCAGGGCCTGTACGGTTTTGAACCTCTGCGCATCGGTTATGAGTTCGGTTCGATGCCGTCGGGCCACGCGACGACGGTATTTGCCGTCGCAACAACCTGCTCGATATACTGGCCGAAATATCGTATACACTTTCTGTTGTTTGCCACGGTCGTCTCCCTGAGCCGCCTGGTTCTGAACGCCCACTATCTGGGCGATGTCTTTGCGGGTGCCTGTCTCGGAATGACGACGGTAATCCTGATCAAACGGTATATCCCTGCCGGCACGGACCCGCCCGGCGCCGACCCGCCGCAGTCCGGAACAGGCCAACCGACGGGCGGAGCGGCGTGATGCGACCGGAGCAGGGCGGCAGAATCACCTGGACGAATTGAAAGGAGACCTATGAACGAAAAAAATCTGCTGGAGAAGTTGACCGAAATAAGCCCGGGGATGGAGATCTGGTGGGATTCATCCCCTCTGGTCTTTGAAAGCTGGTGCCGGAAAATGCTTGCCGCATCCGAAGAGGGTGATCGGGATACGCTGAAGCGCCAATTCGGCCGCATGATCGACAAGAACAACCCCGACGCATCGCTGTTTCGCGGTGTCACGACCAACCCACCCCTGTCCCTTGAAGCGATCAAGGATGACGAGCCGTTCTGGAAAGGGGTGGCCAGGGGGCTAATCGAAGAAAACCCCGGTGTGGACCAGGAGTCCCTCTTCTGGCTTCTCTACAAGTCGGTCGTCAAGCGCGGGTCCGACATGTTCCTTCCGCTCTTCGAGAAAACGGGCTTTCGTGAAGGGTTCCTCTCCGGCCAGGTGGATCCCAGGAAATCATTCGACAGGGAAGCCATGCTGCAGCAGGCCGGCGAGCTGGCCGCCATCAACCCCAATGTCATGGTGAAGGTGCCCGGGACAAAGGAGGGGTACGAGGTGATCGAGATCCTCACCTCGCAGGGGATAGCCACCAACAACACGCTGAGCTTTGTCCTGCCGCAACTGATGGACTGCGCTGAATCGGTGCGAAGGGGCCTGGAGAAAGCCCGAAAGGAGAATCGGGATCTCTCCCGCTGGCGGTCCGTGATCACCCACATGGAAGCCCGGTATGGGGATCTCGGGGGGCTGCGGGATTTCGCCCGGGAAAAGGGGATCGAGCTTTCCGAAGGGGAGGTGCGCCTGGCGGAACTGGCGATCTTCAAGAAGGCTTACCGGCTGCTCAAGGAAAATGAATATCCCAGCAAACTCCTGTCCTGCTCGCTCCGGGTCGGACCGAAAGTGGACGGACAGATGCGGATCTGGCATCTGGAAGAAAAGGCCGGCGCCGACATCGTTGTCACCTGTCCTCCCGCTTTCATCGGAGAGGTGATCCGCTTGCCCGGCCAGGACAACATCACCTTCACCGGGGACCGTATCAGTCAGGATATACCCGGGCAGGTCCTGGAGAAGCTGCTGCGGGTCCCCTATTTCGAGCGGGCCTATTCCGTGGACGGCTACACGAGGGATGAATACAACACCCATCCGTCGCTCATGAAGACCGCACAGCAGTTCTCGAAGGCCACCGAGGAGATGGTGGGTTTCGCGGGCAGGTGCCTCGCAGAGTTTGGCGCGTAGATCCGGCGGACCTGCGGTCGGAAGGGGAAAACGGGGACTTTACATCCCCGGATGCGCCTCGATCACCTTCGATAAATGCGAATAGTCGTCGATGATATGCTCGGCCCCGGCTTCCAGAAGCGCTTTTTGAAGGACCGGCCGGTCCGATGACGAGCAGGTGACCCCCAGGCCGATGTAGCCCGTTTGCGAAGCGCGGGCGGCAAGCATATCGTCGGGTGTGTCGCCGAGGTAGTAGCACGCGGCGAACCTGCTGCCGCAGCGGGGGGGGATCAGATCCAGCATGAAAGGATCGGGTTTGCTCAGAGACACCCGCTCGCCGCGCTCCCTGAATATCCGCGCCTCCTCTTGGCTGCAGTCATCGAGGGTGACCACCGTTTGGAAATACTCCCCGATGGAGAACCGATCCAGCGGGTGGTCCGCCTCCACCCGCGGCCGACCCGTGGCGATGGCCAGAACGTGCCGCTCGGCGAGACGCCCCAGAAGGTCGCGACGGATCAGGAGGGATTCCTTGCATATTAGCCCTTCTCCGCGATGGAACCTCGGCGCGCATCCGTATAGGTTCTCGTACAGGGCCTCCCCCAGATAGATCTCCTGGAAGATCTCCTTGACGATGTTTCCGGTACCCACGTCCCCCTTGAAATGGTGTTCGACAAAAGGGTCTCTGCGTCTGCCGCAGCGGGCGAAGAGTTCCATCAGGGGTGCCGCAGCGGCCCTGAGGAAGCGGGACAAATCTGATGCGTCACATCCTTCGATCGCCCTTTCGTACGACGGGCCGGACCCGGGCGCGGTCGGCGGGACAGGCGCATTGACGTGCGCAAACAGGAGGCTCAGGGCCTGGGCCGTCAGATCCCAGTCGTTGTTCAGTCCGCCGGTCGCTTTGAGCCTCGCCAGATCGACCAGGGAAAACAGGGGATCGGGGAGCGCAGCGAAGCCCTTTGCCCCCCGGAGAAAAAGCCGTGCCGTCTGTCGCACCGCCTCGCGGTAGGACCGGGATACATCGATGATCACCCCGTCCATGTCAAATACAACCAGCTTCTGTCCGTTCATCGCATCCCCGCCGCCGGCCCTCTTGTCCGGGGATTCCTTATTCCACAGCTTGGACGGCCTGTCAAATGCAACCTGCTGCACCGGCTGCCGCAGGCAACGGAAAGAAGACCGGCACCGAACCGGAGAAAACGGCCTTCCGGGCGGGGCGCCTCACGGGAGGGGTGAATATTTTGTTTGCTAATTCAACAGGCCGGATGTATGTACGGACCGTGGATCAGGCTTACGGCCCGGCTGTTTGCTGCGTTTCGGTCGGTCGGAAAATCAGCGACAAATCCGTGAAGCACAAGCGTTCAGCGAACGACCGCACCCATTCGGACATTGAAAGGTGATCTTCCTTGCGGGCTGGCTCCGGTGACATGACGCGCAACAGGGGGGGGGGTCCGCTGCGGATCTGTCTGCTCACCTACCGCGGTAATCCCACCTGCGGCGGTCAGGGGATTTACATTACATACCTGAGTCGGGCCCTCAGAGACCTTGGACATCACGTGGATGTGCTGTCGGGTCCTCCCTACCCCGCGCTCGCCGAGGGGATCCCCCTTCACAAGCTGCCCGGCCTGGATCTCTACAATCCGGACCATCTGTTCAAGGTCAACAGCATGCGCGAGCTCACCTCGCTGTTGAACCAGTTCGAATTTTTGAGCATGTGCGCGGGCGGTTTCCCGGAACCCTTCACATTCGGCTTCAGGGCCAAAGCCTATCTGGGAACCTGCGGGAAGCGATACGATATCGTCCACGACAACCAGAGCCTGTCATACGGCCTGCTTGGTTTGGCCCGGATGGGCTTCCCGACGGTGAGCACCATTCACCACCCGATCACCGTGGACCGGGAAACGGACATGCGTGCGGCGGTGACGCTCAAGGAGAAGCTGAAGGTGCATCGCTGGTATTCCTTTTTGGCCATGCAGAAACGGGTGTCGCGCCGCCTTTCCCACATCATCACCGTTTCCGCCCATTCACAGAGAGACATCAGCCGGGCCTTCCGCATTCCCCCTCAGCGGTTCCGCGTCGTTCCCAACGGCGTCGACACGGACCATTTCCAGCCCCTGGAGGGGTTCCGGCGGGCCCCTGATCAGATCCTGGTTACCAGCAGCGCCGATACCCCCCTGAAGGGACTTCGCTACCTTCTGGAAGCCGCTGCCGCTATCCGCGAAAAAAGGAAAATCCGCGTGGTGGTCATCGGTCAGCCGAAAAAGGATGGGACGATCGAAAGGCTGGTCCGGGAACTTGCCCTGGAGGACACAGTCACCTTCACGGGCCGGATCGAGCAGGATGCCTTCGCCCGCTATTACGCGGAAACGACCATGGCGGTCATCCCTTCACTCTATGAGGGATTCGGCATGCCGGCCGGAGAGGCCATGGCGTGCGGGGTGCCGGTTATCAGCACATCGGGGGGGGCGCTTCCCGAGGTGGTGGGAGATGCCGGTATTCTGGTGCCGCCCGGAGATGCCCGGGCCCTGCGGCAGGCCATCGAGACACTGCTTGACGACCCGGAACGGCAGAGGCGCCTGGGAGAGGCAGGGCGCAAGAGGGTGGCCCATACCATGACCTGGCGCCATGCCGCCGATAAAACCCTTTCCGTGTACCGTGAGGCGATCGATGCTCACCGTTGACTTTGGGGAGATTTCCCTGAGAGACGGGTTTCGGGTGCTCGATGCGGGCTGCGGCAGCGGTCGCCACCTCTGTGAGGCGTGGGGGAGAGCGGGGGTGGAGGCGGTCGGGGTGGATCTGAAATGGGAAGACCTTTGCAGGACAAAGGCTTTTCTTTCGCTGATGGCGGATCATCACGGCGGCCGCTGGGTCGTTGCGCGTGCCGATGTGACCCGGCTCCCCTTTTCGGATGGATCTTTCGACGTGGTGATCTGCTCCGAGGTGCTGGAGCACGTGCCCGACGGCAAGGCGGCCATCGCGGAGCTTCTCCGTGTCCTGAAGCCTTCGGGCGATCTCATCGTCACGGTACCCCGTTATCTGCCGGAACGGATCTGCTGGGCGCTTTCGAAGGCCTACCACCGCGAACCGGGGGGACATATCCGGATCTACAGGCGGGGGGAGCTGCTGACCCTGCTGCAGGAGGCGGGGGCGAACTGCCGCCGGATCCGGTACCGGCATGCTTTGCACGCCCCGTACTGGTGGCTCCGGTGTCTGGTGGGGCATAAAAACGAAACCTTTCCCCTGGTCCGGGCGTACCGGACCTTTCTCGAATGGGACATGACCCACCACTTCCGGCCGGCCGCCATACTGGATCGCATGCTGAACCCGCTGATCGGCAAGAGCATCGTCTTCTACCTGAAAAAAGGAACTCGCTGATGGAATTCAATCTCTCAGAGCGTCTGGCGGGGCCACCGGTCGATGTGGCGCTGATGGCAGACTTCATCGCCGGACTGCAGAGGCGGTCGGGCGAAATACCCTGGTCCGAGGGAGGCAAGACGGACCCCTGGGATCATGTGGAAAGCGCCATGGGACTCACCGCAGCCGGCCGCCACCGGGAGGCGAAAAAGGCCTATGACTGGCTGGCCGCCACCCAGCATCCCGACGGGAGCTGGTGGTCGGCAACCCGCGCAGGGGTTCCGCTGGACACGACCAGGGACAGCAACTTCTCCTCCTACATCGCCGTGGGGGTCTATCATCATTTCCTGATGACCGGCGACACCGGTTTCCTGAAGCGTCTCTGGCCCGCGCTCAAGGCAGGGGTGAACTACGCCGTCCGTCTTCAGGCCGAGAGCGGCGAGATCCACTGGGCGAGAAACGGCGAGGGGATCATCGATCGCATGGCCCTGCTGACGGGATCCTGCTCCGTCTACATGAGCCTCAAGTGCGCGATCGCCGTCGCGCAGATCCTGGGAAAAGGCCATTTGCGATGGACGGCCGCGCTGGGCCGACTGGGGGAGGCGATCCGTCACCGCCCCAACCTGTTCAACATGATGAAATCGCGCTATTCGATGGACTGGTACTATCCGGTGCTCTGCGGCGCCGTCAGGGGGGAGGAAGCGCGCAGGCGGATCGACCGGTCCTGGGACAAGTTCGTGGTGCCCGGCTGGGGTGTGCGATGCGTCAGCGATCACCCCTGGGTGACCACCGCAGAGGCTTCGGAACTGGTGCTGGCGCTCATGGCCATCGGCGATCAGGAGCGGGCGGCCAACGTATTCGACTGGATCTGCGACAAGGGCTATGGCGACGGCTCCTACTGGATGGGCGTGACCTTTCCGGACGGCGTGATCTGGCCCGAGGAAAAAACCGCCTGGACTACCGCGGCCGTCCTGCTTGCCCATGATGCTCTCCATGGCCTGACGCCGGCGAGCCAGCTCTTCGATCACCGGTTCTGGGACCGCAGCGGGATAGCCGAGCCGGCATCGGAGGAGGCGGCCCGATGCGCCTTCGAGGATCACCCTGCATGCCCGCTACAGGCGCCCTGAGGCTGACACGATGCGGAGAGACCACCGTCCCTATGTCCTCAAACGCCTTGACCTGAGGTTTCAGAGGTGGTACACGAGCCGCTTTCTCCGGCCGCAGTTCGAGCATCTGGGCCGCGGCTGCCGCTTCATGAAGCCCTGGCACGTCGAGGTCTTCGGAGGGCCCATCTCACTGGGCGATTATGCCACCGTCATCGCCACCCCCGACCGCAAGATCCGCCTCACCGTCTGGTCCCAGCTGAGCGGGCGGGGAAGGATCGCGATCGGCCCCTTCGCCCTGATCTGTCCCGGCGTGCGGATCAGCGCTGCAACCGAGATCGCGATCGGGGAGAGCTGCATGCTCGCCCACGGGGTTTTTGTCACCGATTCGGACTGGCACGACCTGTACGACCGCAGCCTGGCCATCGGCAACACGGCCCCGGTACAGATCGGCAACAATGCCTGGATCGGAGACAGCACCATCGTCTGCAAAGGGGTCCGGATCGGGGAAAACAGCGTGATCGGCGCCGGGTCCGTGGTTGTCCGGGATATCCCCGACAATGCCGTGGCGGCGGGCAATCCGGCTTCGGTATTGAAATATCTCGAGGCGGGAAGACCGGTCAAAACCCGTGCCGAATGGCTGGCCGATCCCGGGAAGCTCGCCGCCCAGTTCGATCTGATCGACCGTCACCTGATGGAGGCCAATACATGGACAGGGTGGATCCGTTCACTGGTCCGTCCGCGCAGAGGGGATTGACCGGGGCCGGAACCCCACCTCGGCCCCATACGGAGACGTTTCCATGAGAGTCGCGGTCGTAGCCCCCCCCTATCCCCTGGAAGAGGCCCCGGCCCCGCCGCTGGGCGTCACCTACGTGGCTGCCGCATTCGAGCGGGCGGGGGCGGAGGTGCGCATCTTCGACTACATCGTCAGCGGGTACACCCCTGAAAAAATGAGGGCCCAACTGGACGAATTCAGACCGGATGTCCTGGGCTCCACATCCGTGACGCTGAATTTCTGCAGGGCCGCCGAGATCCTGTCGGCGGCCAAGCGGTATCGCCCGTCCCTGTTGACCATCATGGGGGGGCCCCACGTCTCTTTCACCGCCGCCGACACGCTGACTGCCTATCCGGAAATTGACCTGATCGTGAGGGGAGAAGGGGAGGGGACCATCGCCGAACTCATGGCGGTGGGAATGGATCCTGCGTCCTGGGCAGGAATCCGGGGACTGGCGTTCCGCCGCGACGGTGGGATCGTCATGACGGGACCCCGGCCGTTCATTGCAGACCTGGACTCCCTGCCCCTACCGGCCCGGCATCTTCTGCCGCTGTCGCGCTACCAGGCTCTCGGCTACCCGGTCAGCATCATCACGGGCCGCGGCTGCCCCTATGCGTGCATCTTCTGCCTGGGGCGGCGGATGGTGGGAAGCCGGGTCCGCCTGCGTTCAGTCCCCCTTGTCGTCGACGAGATCGCGCATATCCTCTCCTACGGGATCGACCGGATCAATGTGGCGGACGACCTGTTCGTGTCGCACAGCGAAAGGGTGGGGGAGGTCTGCGACGAGATCCTCCGGCGCGGGCTGCGCTTTGCCTGGAGCGCCTTTGCCCGGGTGAACACGGTGGACCTCAAAACCCTGAAACGGATGCGAGAGGCGGGGTGCGACAGCGTCAGCTTCGGCGTGGAGACGGGAAATCCGGAGCTGCTCCGGCTGGTCCGGAAGGGGATCACACGGGAGCAGGTGAGGGAGGCCGTATCGCTCTGCCGGGCAGCCGGCATCACGGCCCACACCTCGTTCATCGTGGGTCTTCCCGGCGAAAGCCCCGAGACGCTCAAGGAAACGGGGGCCTTTGCCGCCAGCCTCGGGGCGCTTTACGGGTACCACTTCCTGGCCCCCTTTCCGGGGACGACGGTTCGGGAGGAGGTGGAGAACTACGACCTGGAGATCCTGACCGACGACTGGACGCGCTACGACGCGAACAGCGCCATCGTGCGTACATCAAGGCTCACGTCCGATCAGATGGATCGTTTCGTCGCCGAGTTCGAATCGGCGATCGATGCGGCCTGGCAGGAGATGGTGTGCGCCTACCACCAGAAGCGCAATCCGCCGCACATCGACCTCCAGGTGGAGGGGCATTTTCGCATGAAATTCATTTACCGTCTTCTGTCCGAGGACCTGATCG
>JBFMBA010000009.1:0-6004 GCA_040755475.1 Thermodesulfobacteriota bacterium | reverse complement strand
CGCGGGAAGCAGACGCTCGATCCGCTCAAACATGGCCCGTACCGCCAGCTCCCCCCAGGACGGGGCGGTCGATCCGCCCCCCTCCGGGTTCTTCCATCGACGGCCGAGCACCGCGCGCTCCTCATCGGACACATACCACACGTACTCATTGTTGATGCACTGGCCGACCAGCGAGACCAGAAGCTCACCGAGCTCCGGCCGCCGCCCGGGGTCCTCTCCGCCCAGGAGCAGCGCTTTGCGCACGGCCGTCCAGAGAAGCTCGGCGTCGATGTCCGTGTTGATGGCGCTCCGCAGCGAATCGTGCAGAGCCGCATCGGCCAGCAGACCCCGTCCTCCGTCGGACAGGACCCGCTTCGCGGCGGCGTCCCACCCCTCGCGCCGGCCCAGGACCAGCGCGGCGTTGCCGCGCCTGCCCCTGTAGATCCGGACCAGAAGCGGACCCAGCGGAGAGAGGCGGATGGCCCGCTTGACGGCATGGCTGAACTGCTCGTTCATCGAGGCGCCTCCTTGCCGTGCGGCCGAGCCGGGAGAACGCTCTCCCGCCGGCTGTCCTCCTCCCGCCGGTACCGCGCGCTCCTGCCGGCGGAGCGGTAAATGATCAGGACCCTCCCGGCGGGGACGGCCGCTTGCCCAACAGGTAACTGCCCATGACCAGATAATCGAGGCCCGTCGAGTAGAAGCACCGGATGGCCTGGAGCGGCGACTCGATGATCGGTTCACCCTGGATGTTGAAGCTCGTGTTCAGGAGCACCGGAACCTGGGTCATCGTGCCGAACTGCGTCAGAAGGTCGTGGAAGAGCGGATTGACCCGCTTGTCTACGGTGTGCAGACGCGCGGTGCCGTCCACATGGGTCACCGCCGGTATCGTGCGCTTCATCTGCGGCAACACATCGCATACCTTGAGCATGAACGGGCTCTCCCCCTTGATGTCGAAATACCGGTCCTTCCACTCCACGGGGGTCGATGGCGCAAAGGGGCGGTATGCCTCGCGGTGCTTCACCTCGGCGTTGATCTTGTCCTTCATGTCCGGAAGGACCGGATTGGCGAAAATGCTGCGATTGCCCAGCGCACGCGGCCCGATCTCCATGCGTCCCTGGAGCCAGCCCAGGATGTTGCCCTCGGCAAGCAGGCGGGCGGCGACCGCTGCGATATCGTCATGCCTGGTATAGGGGAGTTTGGATTGCCGCAGCTCCCTTTCGATGGATTCATCCCCGTAGCGGGTGCCGAGGTAGGGATCGTCATGAACGGCCACGCGCGGATGCCTCAGCCGGCTGTGATACACGTAAAGTGCGGCGCCGATCGACGTGCCGTTGTCGCCGGCCGCCGGCATGACATAGATGTCGTCGAAACCCGCCTCGCGCAGGATGCGGCCGTTCATCACGCTGTTGAGCGAAACCCCGCCGGCAATGACCAGGTGCCGCGCCCGGGTGCGCCCGCGCAAAACCCGGCAAAGCGCCAGCGCGCACTCCTCCAGCCGGTCCTGGAAGGCGGCGGCCACGTTGTGATGGTTGTCCGCGAAAGGCTCATCGCGAAGGCGCGGCCGCCCGAATGTTTGGTGGAATTTGTCCGCGCAGCGCTGATGCCCCCAGAACTGGTAGCTGAAATAAGACAGATCGATGCGGATGCTCCCGTCGGCAGCCACATGCGCGATCTCGCCGACCTGTCTGCCGTATACCTGCGGATCTCCGAAGGGGGCGAGCCCCATGGTCTTGCCCTCATCGTAATTGGGCCTGAATCCGCAGAATTCCGTGGCCGCTTCGTAGAAGGACCCCAGCGACATGGGGAAATGGCTCTCATGAAAGCATTCCACATCGAGCCCCCGGCCGCTGCCCAGAAAGGAAGTGGCCCGCTCCCCGGAACCGTCGAGGCTCAGGATCGCCGCCTCTTCATAGGGGGAGGCGAGAAAGCTCCCCGCCGCATGCGCCGCATGGTGCGGCACGAAATGGATGGGCGGTTTGAGGGGCCTGTGGCCGAATGTTTCCCTGTACCACGATCGGAGGCCCCTCTGCTTGAGCCAGGCATACCAGAACTCATGCCGGGCGAAGGTCTTCGCATGGGACAGATGAGCCAGCCCGTAGACCAGCCTGGCCGCCCAGTCCTTGGTGGGCTTGATCGACACGGCCACATGATCGATGTCGCCGGCGGCGATGCCTGCCAGCTTCAGGCACTGGTCGATCGCCTGCAGGGGAAACTCGCCTGTGTGCTTTCTGCGCGTGAAGCGCTCCTCCTCCAGCATGACGACCAGTTTGCCGTCCGCCACCAGGCAGGCGCTCGAATCGTGAAAGAAGTGATTAATTCCCAGGATGATCATGACGGGTCTCTCGACAGGAAGTGCGAAGGGGTTTCAGGAGTGCCGGGGCGGCCGTCACTGTCCACATCCGCCCCGCCGGCGCCCGGCAGCCGGGCGTCGGGCGCGGTCGCACCGTTGCGATGGTGCCGCCGGTCGTACTCGTGTTTCATGTGCAGTCCGATGGACAGCAGCCGGCCCTTGAGCGTCGGGTTGAATATCCGGAAACTGGTCACGGTTTCCAGCTGCGGTTTCCAGAGATGGCCCCAGTGAGGGGAGGTCACGAAAGAGAGCTCGTGCACATCCGGCCGCTCGCAACACCAGCGGATCGTCCGCTCCATCGCCAGGTTCCCCGGCGCAAACCAGGCGTACTCCTCGCGGTATCCGATCTTCAGGATGTTGAGCGTCCCGCCCAGGAGCAGCCCGAACTGGCTGGCTACCACCTGGTCGCCGTAACGCAGATGGCTGATCACGCATTGGCCGCGCGCGCCGAACCGCCGGGCAAGACCCCGGTAAAAACCGACGAGGCACGCCTCTTGCGCGATGGCCGTACCGAGGCCGCCGGCGCCCTTCCATCCGGACGCCTCGACCTCGAGAAAAATCGGGTAGGCCCGCTCCAGCTCGGGCGGAGTATCGTACACCTCGTATCGCAGCGGCGCCGACTCTTCGGCCCGCTTTGCCAGACGTCGCAGATTGCGCTTGAACGACGCCGATACGGGACCCAGAGCCACCTCCAGGTTTTCCGTCGACATGTGGGCGCTCATGCCCGTCATCGCCGGCGACACCCGGCGCGGCGGCTCGGCCTGCAGCAGCCGGCACAACGCCGATCGCTGCGGCACCTTGTCCAGCTTGAGCAGATCCCACCCCACCGGGCGGTTGTCGTGAAGCCAGTCGATCAGCGAGGGGATCAGCCACGTCCATTGACGCGTCTGGTCGATGAGCCCGTCCGCGAGCACCATGTGGGGATGGTCGCACAGGCCCAGGGTGTGCACCGTCGTACCGTGCGCACGAAAGCAGTCGGCCTGCAGGGGCAGCAGCGCGACGAGATCCGGGCCGTCCGATACGGTAACGAACAGAAACCGGTCGGGGTTCGCCAGCGCCGCATCGAACAGGGCGCGGTACCAGTCGGGGTGCTGGAAGAAGCGCACCTGCCCCGACCGCAGGGCCAGCTGCTCCCACCGCGCCGCCAGCTGCTCGAATCCCTCGCGTCCATGAAGGACGGACATTCGATGCTGCTGCCCTTCAGCCCCTTCGGGGCGCCGGATATCCGTCATTTCCTTATCGATGACAATGATTCCCAAAGAGAACCCGTTCGGTCACCCGCAGATGCACAGCCCGGAAAAAACAACGGACCCGCCCCGACCAGCGCGCGCTACAAAGATGCCTGAAGGTATAAAAAGCGGAAGTGAATGTCAAGCAGGTTTATACCCTGCAGGCTTATTCCCGGCGACGGGTACCGATGAGCACCCGGTCGACGCCCCCGCCGGGCACGTTGTCCGCGCAAATCGGCTTCGGGAGGAAAGGGCGGCGGGACGGACCGCGGCGGAGGCGCACACATACAAAAGGCGCAGCCCGGACTGCCCGAAAGACCCCGGTATCACTCCCGGGCCAGGTCTGTCATCAGCCCCACCAGGGCACGGGCGACCCGCAGGAAGAAGGCCCGGTCGAGACGATCCAGCGTGTCGGACGCGGTATGCATGCGGGGATTCTTGTGAAAGGAGGTGATGAACAGTGCCGGGTAGCCCTTCTCCCAGAAGGACATCTCATCCCCTCAGCCGCACTGAGGGCCGATGTCTTTCGCAACCCCGATATCGGCCTTCTTCAGTCGGGCATGAATCCCTTCCGCAAAGGCGGCATGGGCCGGACGCCCGCCGACCACCAGCATCCCGTCGGGATTTCTGAATCCCGCCTTCACGTAATTCACGGGTTTTTTCAGGGCCTGCCTGGCCAGATGCTGCCACTTTTCCAGCGACCCCCACCCCAGGGCATCGCGCCACAGCGCCGCCAGGGGGGGCTGCGCATAACCGACCGCATCGATGTTGATCACCCCCTGGACCCGCCGGCCCCGGGCCGCCAGGTCTTTCACATAGGCCTTGCTGCCCTTGTGACCCTGCTCCTCGTTGGAAAAAAAGACCAGTTCCACCGGCCGGTTGACGGGCTGGGCGGCCAGCATCCGGGCCCCTTCCAGCAGCACGGCCACCCCCGTGGCGTTGTCATCCACGCCGGGCGCCCGCCCGCCCGCGGTCAGGCCGTCGGGATGGGAATCGTAGTGGGCGCAAAAAATCAGCACCGATCCGGGATCCTTTTTCCCGGGAATGCGCGCCACCACATTCCGGTAGGTTAGATCGCCGTCCTGGTAATGGTGAAAACGGACCTCCAGCCCGGGGACCCGCCTCAGACGGCGATGGAGGTAGTCGGCCACCGCGTTCTGCTTTTCCCAGGTGACGCGGTTCCCCCAGGCCTCCATGTCCATGAGCGTCTGGAGGACCGACTCTTCCGAAATGGCAGGGAAGGGCCTCTCCCGCCGTTCCCGGGGGTCCGATGCCACCGCCGGACCGGCGTGACACCCGATCCAGAGCAAGACCAAAACCCACGTTCCGATATTCATACAGGCGGCACCCCCTTCACGCCCCGCGCCTCCGGAAATTCGCATCGCCCGGGCGGGCCTCACCCGGGAAAAGCAGAACACGGTGGCCGACGGCTGTCCTCTTCCCTCCGGCACCCGCGGGAGCCTCTGCGTATCGGCAATCCGTTCGAAGGGACCCTGCCGCCGCCGTCGTTCCGGACCGGCGAGAGCGGAGGGTCCGGCCTGCGAGACGCAAGGATGCCCCGGCCCGCCGATGATTCACATCTAGGCCATCACCCCGCCGATGTCAAGGGGTATAACCGGCTGAATTGTCTTGACAGGAAAGCGGCATTCTTCATAATACAGGACCATGGCTCCGACCGAACCCAAAGCGATCCCCCCAAAGGGGATGTCCAGACGAAGGGTGATGTCCCGGCTGCGCTCCTTCAAGGCGGCGGACGCGGACTGGCACCAGGGGCGCCTGTTCGGCCTGGTGTACTACGCGGGCCGGGAGGTGGAGGAGATGGCCGGAGCGGCCTATGCCTCCTACCTCTTCGAGAACGCGCTCAGCCCCTTCGACTTCCCCAGCCTCCTGAGAATGGAAACGGAATTCATTGCCATGGTCGGCACGCTGCTGGGCGGCGATCGGCAGACGGCGGGCGCCATGACCTCGGGAGGGACCGAGAGCATCCTGATGGCCGTCAAGGCGGCCCGGGACCGGGCCAGGGCCGACCGGCCGGGGGTGCTGTGTCCCGAACTGGTCGCCCCCGCTACGATTCACCCCGCCTTCAACAAGGCGGCGGACTACCTCGGTCTGAAAATCGTCCAGATTCCGGTCGATGAGGGTTTCCGGGCCGACGCGCGGGCCATGGAGGCGGCGATCACCGAAAACACGATCATGCTCGCGGCAACCGCCGTGACGTATCCGCAGGGCGTCATCGATCCGATCGCGGAGATCGGCGCCCTCGCCCGGCAGCACAACCTCTGGTTTCACGTGGACGCCTGCCTGGGCGGTTACGTGCTCCCCTTCCTCAGAAAGCTCGGCTGCGCGATTCCGCCCTTCGACTTCGCCGTCCCGGGTGTCACATCGATCTCCGCAGACATCCACAAGTACGGATACATCTCGAAGGGCGCCTCCACGATTCTCTACC
>JBFMBA010000008.1:0-4605 GCA_040755475.1 Thermodesulfobacteriota bacterium | reverse complement strand
GTGATCGTCCCCGACGATCAGCTTTCGCTGGCCATCGGGAGAAACGGACAGAACGTCCGGCTCGCGGTGAAACTGACCGGCTGGAAGATCGATGTGAAGAGCGAGACCGCCGCGGCCGAGAAGGCCGTTGACGCCCACAAAGACCTCATGAAGATCCCGGGTATCGGCGAAGCCACTGCGGAGAGGCTGTTCAAGGCGGGGCTCAAGAGCGTGGCCATGCTCGCTTCGGCCGACACCGAACAGTTGGCTGCCATCCCGGGGGTGGGCGAAAAGACCGCCGCGATGTGGTTGGAGGAGGCGGTAAAGATCGTCGACCGGGAAACCGGGCTGGAAAAGGGCGTATCCGCTTAGGTGCGGTTTTTTTCTACTGCAACCATTGATTTTGGGGAGAGTGTTGGGCATGTCGAAAAAAAGAGTCTATGAACTGGCCAAGGAGTTGGGGTTGGAAAACCGGGAGCTGATCACCCGCCTGGAAAAAATCGGCATTGCAGTGAAGTCCCATTCAAGCACACTCGAAGACGGCGATCTCGAGAGGATTCAAGCCGAGCTTCTTTCGCCCCAACCCCGCGAGGTGGTGGAGCAGCGAATCAAGTCCACGGTGATCCGGCGCAGGGCCGTCCGCATGCCGGTGGAGGAGGCCAGACCCGAAGAGCCCACCCCTCCGGCACCGGAGGAATTGCCTCCCGCTGAGACTGCGCCTCCTCCGCAGCCGGCACCGAAAGAGCCGCCCCCGCCCGACGTTCCCCAGGAAGCCCCCGTCAGAACATCCATCTATCGGGATGCCCCCCCCGCCGGGGCGCCGCCGTCTGCGAAGACCCCGCAACAGCCGGCACCGCCCAAAGCGGACGCTTCCGCGCCCGCGGCAAAGGACGATACCGCCCAACCGGGAGCGCCCGCAACGGACGCAACGGCGGAATCGCAGCCCAGGCCGACGACTGAAACCCTACCCAAGACACCGGTGGCGGAGCAGCGACCACACCCCACCCACCCCGGGGAACGCAGGGAGCCCCGCTTCCTCAAGGTGGAAACGGGCATCAAACCGCGAACGCCTTCAGAGGCGCAACAGCCGGCCCCGGCGGCCCCGAGACGGGATGCCCCGCGCAGACCCGAGCTGAAAATCGTCAAGGATGCCAGCACGCCTCCCCCTCCCCAGGTGGACAAGACCGGCAGGCCGGTCGAACCGGACAAATCGAGGAAGAAAGGGGTCAAAGCCCCTGTCGAGGTCCTCATGGGGGAGGTGGCGGCGCCCCGGAAAAAGGCCCTGATCAAGAAACAGGTGGATCGCAAGGGCAGGCGGATCGAGGTCGAGTCTAGCGAGGAACGCACCGCCAAATGGCGCGAAGACAGGAAAGTGGCGCCGGTGAAGATGAAAAAGACGGTGATCACGACACCCAAGGCGATCAAGCGGCGCGTCCGGGTCGCCGAGGCGATCACCGTCGGGGAGCTGGCCAAAAGAATGGGGGTCAAGGCATCCGAGGTGATCAACAAGCTCATCGCCATGGGGCTGATGGTCACCATCAACCAGGCGATCGATTTTGACACAGCCACGCTCATCGCCTCCGATTTCGGTTATCAGGTGGAATCCGCCCAATACGAAGGCGACGAGCTCCTGGCCAAGACCGAGACCCCGCCGGAAAACCTCAAACCGCGGGCGCCGGTCGTCACGATCATGGGCCATGTGGATCACGGCAAGACCTCCCTTCTGGATACGATCCGCCAGACCCATGTGATCGACGGGGAGGCGGGCGGGATCACCCAGGCCATCGGCGCCTATCACGTGCAGATCAAGGGCCGGGACATCGTTTTTCTCGATACGCCGGGCCATGAGGCCTTCACCGCCATGCGGGCCAGGGGGGCCAAGGTGACGGACATCGTGATCCTGGTCGTCGCCGCCGACGACGGCGTGATGGGCCAGACCGTGGAGGCGATCAACCATGCCCGCGTGGCCGGTGTTCCCATCATCGTGGCCATCAACAAAATCGACAAGCCCGACGCCGATTCGGCGAAAATCCGCCAGACCCTCACGGAGTACAATCTCCTGTCGGAGGAGTGGGGCGGTGAAACCATTTTCTGCGAGGTGTCGGCGAAGAAGAACCTCGGAATCGAGTCATTGCTGGAGATGATTCTCCTCCAGGCCGACATCATGGAGCTCAAGGCCGATCCCGACCGGCCGGCCCGCGGGGTGGTCATCGAGGCGAAACTCGACCGCGGCAGGGGACCCGTGGCCACCGTCCTGATCCAGGAAGGCACCCTCCGCGAGGGGGACGCCTTCGTTTCCAAGACGGAATTCGGCCGCGTCAGGGCCATGATCGATGACCAGGGCCGCAGGATCAGCTCGGCTGGTCCTTCCATGCCTGTGGAAGTGATCGGCTTTTCCCGGGTGCCGCAGGTGAGCACGGAGTTCGTCTGCGTCGAGGACGAGAGGAAGGCCCGGAGCATCGGCGAATACTGGATCAGAAAAGAACGCGAGCGGGAGCTCTCCGCCTCCTCGAAGATCACCCTCGAGCAGCTCTACCAGAAGATCAAGGAAGGGGTGAAGGAGCTCAACGTCATCATCAAGGCCGACGTACAGGGCTCCGTCGAAGCCCTGATCGACGCCCTGAACAAACTCTCCACCGACGACATCAAGCTGAAGATGATCCACAGCTCCACCGGGGCAATTACCGAAACCGACGTGATGCTCGCGTCGGCCTCCAACGCCGTGATCATCGGCTTCAATGTCCGGCCGGACGCCCGTGTGGTGGAAGTGGCCGAACAGGAGGGGGTCGACATCAAGCTCTACGATATCATCTACAACGTCATCGCCGATATGAAGGCCGCCATGGAAGGTCTGCTGGAGCCCATCTACAAGGAGGTGGTCCAGGGCCGCGCCGACGTCCGCGAGATTTTCCGGGTTCCCAAGATAGGTGCGATCGCGGGAAGCTATGTGACGGACGGCAAGATCACCCGCGCCGCGGGGCTCAGGCTGCTGCGGGACGGCGTCGTCGTCTATGAAGGCCGCATCGCGTCGCTCAGGCGGTTCAAGGACGACGCGCGGGAGGTGGCTGCCGGCTTCGAGTGCGGCATCGGCATCGAGAATTTCAACGACATCCGGATAGGGGATGTGATTGAGGCGTTCGTCAAGGAGAAGGTCGAAAGAAAACTGTAATTGAGAACAATGGAAATCGTGATCCCTTCGCGCGCTGGACATTTTTCGACCCTGCGCCTCCTCGCTTCGCTGCAAAGACGAAACCCGCGCTTCGCGCTCAAACAGTCGTCTTTGCGGGCGCTACGCTGCGGGGGCAGGGGGCCCCGAAAAATCTCCCATGCGCGCTTCCAGGATCCGATTTCCCCATCGACCAGAGGTTGTAAAGTATCGCTATGGTGGTAGGAACGGGCATCATCGATCTGAGGATTCCCGGGTGCGGATCCCTGAAGGAGAAACGCAGCGTGCTCAGCCGGATCATCCGCAGGACGCAGAACACCTTCAACGTCTCCATCGCGGAGGTGGGCGACAATGACCTCTGGAGACAGGCCAGAATCGGCTTTTGCGTGGCGGGCAACGACAAGCCCTACATCAACGCCAAACTGGATCATATCCTGCGCTTCATTGACCAGCTCGACGTGGCGCAGGTCGTGCGGAGCCGGATCGAGATCACCAGTTTCGCCGAACTGATGGACGGTCCGGAGAGCGGCTTTGAAGAGGGCAAATACGACTGAAGAGCGGCATGCATTTTTTCAGGTAACGGGATGGGTGGTTTCAAAAGGGCGGATCGAGTAGCGGACCTCATCAAGATGGAAATCGCGGATCTGCTGCTCAAGGCGGTCAGGGATCCGCGCATCGGATCGGTGACGATTACCGGCGTGAAGGTCACCGATGACCTGCGAACGGCGCGGATTTTTTTCGTCGAGATGGGGAAGGAGACGTGCAGCGGGGAGGTCGTGACGGGCCTGGAAAAGGCCAAGGGATTCCTCCGGAGGGAGCTGGGCCGGAGGCTCCAGCTCCGCCATGTGCCCGAGCTGATTTTCACCTACGACCCCTCCTTTGCCTACGGAAGCCGCATCGACAGGCTGCTCATGGAAATCCACCGGGAAGAGGAGAATCATGCTGAATCGGATTAGCGAATTGATCGACCGGCGCCGGTCCTTTCTGATCACGGCCCATGAGAGACTCGACGGCGATGCCCTCGGCTCGGAGCTGGCCCTGTACCACCTGCTCAGACAAAAGGGGAAAGAGGCGGTCATCTACAATCAGGACATGACGCCTGAAAATTACCGGTTTTTCCCGGAAAGCGACCGGATTACCAACGAACTGCCCCCCATCGACCGCTTCGACACGGCATTCATCCTCGACTGCAGCGACCTGCAGCGGGTGGGAAAAGCGGCATCAAAGATTGCCGCCATCCCCTGCCTGATCAATATCGATCACCACTTCTCCAACGGGGGGTTCTGCGAAACGCAGCTGATCGATCCCATGGCCAGCTCCACAGGCGAGCTGATCTGCAGGCTGTTGGCCCACATGGGCATCGCAGCGACCCCGGAGATGGCGACCTGCCTCTACACCGCCATCCTCACCGATACGGGAGGATTCCGCTACGGGAACACGGGCCGGGACACCCTTCTGGC
>JBFMBA010000007.1:0-26061 GCA_040755475.1 Thermodesulfobacteriota bacterium | reverse complement strand
ACCTACTGGCCGGAATTCTGCAGGGCGATCGACCGGCCGGCTTGGCAGATGGACCCGAAGTTCGTTGACTTCAACGCGCGGCGGAAAAACTGCGTCGAGCTGATCGCCCTGATCGAGGAGATCTTCAGGAGCAGGACCTACGTCGAGTGGGTGGCCCACCTGCGCCAGTTCAAGATCGTCTGGTCCCCGGTCGTCACACCGCTGGAGGTGACACGGGACGAGCAGGCGATCGCCAACGACTTTTTCGGCGAGATGGAGATCGCCGGCCATGGAACGATCAGGGTGCTCAACAACCCCATCAAGCTTTCCAGGACCCCCGCAGCCATTCAGTGCCGGGCCCCCGGACTGGGCGAGCACACGGACGCGCTGCTGGCGACGCTGGGATATCCCCCCGAAGCGGTGAAGCGGATGCGGGGGGCGGGCGTCGTCGGATAGGATCCGAACATTTTTCATATCCCGCACCCTGCACGGGCTGAACAGGGAGCGTACCCCCCACACCCCGCCCGTCAGGCGGGGTGTGGGCGGGGAGCTTCGCATCGGTCAATAATTCGATGGTTTGAAATGCCTCTCCACGATATACTGGGTCATCTCCCGCGAGCTGTTGGAGTCGAACAGCTTTTGTCTATTGCCCGCGGGCGTTCCCCCGACCACCTCATCGGTGTAAAAGATGTACCTTTTCTGCTTCTTGCCCGGGTAGTTGGGATTCAGCTCGACGATGGCTGCGCCGCGGCCAAGCGGACCCCCTGAGGCCGGACCGCGGGCAAGGTAGAAGAAGACGGTGCTGCCCGGCCCGCTCAGCCCTATGATCTTCTGCCATATCTCCTGCTCGGTAAAGATCCGGACCCCACCGGCGGCTGGCGGGGCTGCGCCGGCAGAGGCTGCCGCCTCTGCCTCTGCGGCCACCGGCATTGCCATCGGCTTGCTCTCCTCGAAATGCACCTCCATGGATATCTTATCAAACCATCCCTGATGGAGTATCAACTCCGGGCAATTGTCAAAAGTGGTGTAGTCCGTGACTTTCATGTTCCGGGCAGCCAGCTGGGTTCCGCTGAAAACCCGAAAATCGAACCTGTGCGGGCCGTCCGTTCTCCGGCGCACCACGCTTTTCAGCTGCCAAGTCCAGTCAGGATCCAGCTGCAGGTCCAGTACCATTTGTCTTCCCACCAGTTCCTCGATGGACCTTGGTCCGGGCAGCTGCTCCGCCTTTGGCTTGGATGGCTCCCCACTTGCTGGTTTCTTTATCCACTTGTCCCAGAACATCTCTGCCTCCTTTCTTTACGCCTGACTGTAAAAAAATTGCTGTTTTTAGGCTGCCTTCGTTTTTCCCTGTCGACGCTGTTCACAATATCCTTTTCTGATGGGATCTTCTTGATTTTCCGGGCCCTCGTTGTGTATAGTTCGGATCCGTAAACCTTCTCACTGCGCTCTCCGGAAGGTTCAAGGGACGGTCGACGGGTTTGCTGAGTTACATGTAACACTGTAATTTAGGGATACTCTTGTGCGATTGAAAAGTAAAGGGGCATTGCATGTTTCCAAAATAATGAAAATGAGGAGGATCGGGATGGCAAGGAGGGTAAAAGGCACACCAGACCGCACCGGCGGAAGGGGGTTACCGGAAAAACGGGGCCGGGGCGGGGCGCCCCGGCCCGGCACGGCCCTGGCCGTGGCGACGATCTGCATGATGCTTGCGGCATATCCGGCTCAGCTCCATTCGCAAGCCTATCCGAGCAAGCCGATACGTTTAATCATTCCCTTCCCCCCCGGGGGGGGAACCGATATTCTGGGGCGCATTATCGGGCAGAAGTATGCGGAGCAGCTCGGCCAGCCGGTGGTCGCTGACAGCCGTCCCGGGGCGGCCGGCAATATCGGCATCGAAGCGGCCGCCCGGTCGAAGCCCGACGGATACACGCTGGTTCTCTCTTCGCCTACGATATCGATCAGTCCCACCCTGTTCAAGAAGATGAACTATGATCCCCTGAAGGATCTGGCGCCGGTCTCCAAGGTGGCGCAGACGCATATCGTGGTCGTGATCCGCAACGGGCTTCCCGTCAAGAGCATCAAGGAGTTCATCGCCTATGCGAAGAGCAATCCCGGCAAGCTCATGTTCGGATCGGGCGGCGCGGGAACATCGACCCACCTGGCTACGGAGCTGTTCAAGAGCGTCGCGAAGATCGACATCCGGCACGTGGCCTACAAGGGGGCCAATGCGGCCCTGATCGCGCTCATGGGCAACGAAATCGACATGGTCTTCATCGTGATGCCGAATGTGAGGCCCCACATCCTGGAGGGCCGGGTGAGGGCGCTGGCGGTCCTGAGCCCCGAACGGGTCCCGGCGCTGCCGGACGTCCCGACGATCCGGGAGGCCGGTGTGGATAACGCCGACGTGGAGTCCTGGTACGGGCTTTTCACCGCGGCGGGCACCCCGCGCGAGATCGTCAACCGTCTGAACGGGGAATGGAAGAAGATTTTCTTGTTGGCCGACACCAAAGAGAAGATGACCGCTGCGGGCGTGGAGCCCGTATGGAGCTCACCGGAGCAGCTGGGCGACTTCCTGAGGACGGAAATTGCGCGTTGGGGCAAAGTGGTCAAGGAAGCCAATCTCAGCGTCGATTAGCGGTGCGGCGTCTTTGTTTTCCGCGGCAGCCGGTCGGCGGCCCCTGCGGCCAGCCGCCGGGTCCCCGCTCCCATGGCCGGGGCTGCGCCCCGGTCATGGCCCCGCCGGGGTCGTTGTGCGGTTGACATCACCAAGCCCCTGTGGTAACCGCAGGTCCAATTCACCCAGCAAAGGAGACAACGATGGTTATCGATCCGCACGCACATGTCCTGCCCGAGGCATTCATCCGGGCGGTACGGGCCGGAGAATTCGGTCCCGACCTTTTTATCGAACAGTCAAGCAAATGGGAGCTGCTGATGACCCGCAACCAGGTTCTGGGCCGTGAACGGGTGCATCGCAACCCTCTTCCTTCCAGGGTCTACGATATCGAGCTGCGTCTGAAGGACATGGACGACACCGGTGTGGACCGGCAGATCCTCTCCGTCGTACCCCCCTGCATGTATTACGGCCTGGACGCGGGTCTCAGCAGGGAGATCGCGGCTTCATTCAACGACAGCCTTGCCGGGCTGGCCCGGACCTATCCGCAGCGGTTCTCCTGCATGGCGACCGTCGCACTCCAGGATCCGCAGGGGGCGGCCATGGAACTGGACCGCGCCGCGGGGCTGGGGCACTTCGGTGTGCAGATCGGCTCCAATGTGGCGGGCAGAAACCTCGACGATCCGGCCCTCGACCCCTTCTGGGAGAAGGTGGTATCGCTCGATTTTCCCGTGCTGATCCATCCGATCGATGTCCTGGGCCTGGATGACCGCTTGAAGGACTATTACCTCCAGAACCTCATCGGCAATCCGCTCGACACGTCCATTGGGGTCGCCAGCCTGATCTTCGGAGGGGTGCTCGACCGGTTCCCCGCCTTGACGTTCCTGCTGAGTCACACGGGCGGATTCACTCCCTGGATCCGCGGTCGCTGGCAGCACGGCTACCACGAGCGGGAGGAGCCCAAGAGCAAGGGGGCGCAACCCCCGGATACCTATCTCGGGAGATTTTACTACGACACGATCATCCACAATCCCGACTGCCTCGAGTTTGCATGGAAGACGCTGGGGGCGGACCGTCTCTTCTTCGGTACCGACTATCCCTTTGACATGGGATACGCGGGCGCTGCGGCCGAGGTTCCGGGCCTGGGCCGCCTGCCGGCCGCCGACCGGGAGAAGATCCTTGAGGGCAACATGCGCCGGCTCTACCGGCTCTGAACCGGCAGATCGTTGCTCTGTCGCGGAACTGTGCCGGAGGCGGAAACGGGGTCCCGGCCCGGGGCAGCCGGTGCGGTCGGGTGCAGTGAGGGAACGACCGGAGGAACCGCCTGCGACGACGGCCGATGCGCGGACGCCGGAAAAGATGATCCGGCATGACGCGGCCGGCGCCAGGCAGGGCCTGCCGATAAACGAAGGTGCGCCCGGCCGGGTTCGCCGTGTCGTTCGGGAACGGCCCGGGATCCCCGCCGCTGCGGGCTGCGCAGGGTGCGGCGAAGCACGAGCGGCAATGAGAGGGGGGAATGATGGAGATCAAATCCACGTTGAAGGTGTTCACCGAAGCCGAAACGCCGTCCGCGCCGGGGGTGACCCCGGGTCAGATGCAGCAGCAGCTGGCCGGTGACCCGGCCCATCCCAGCGAACGAATCATTGTCCGCCTGGTGACCTTTGCGGAGGGAACGCACGAGAAGCTGCACTGGCATCTGATCGAGGCGTTTTACTACGTGATCTCCGGCAGGGCGGTCATGACGGACATCGAAGGTAAGAGGTACGACATCGGCCCCGGCAGCGTGGTCTACGCACCGCCGGGAATCGCCGGGGCCCATTCCTGGGACATCAGGGAGCCGCTGAAACTGATCGGCGTTCGTGCGACCACGGACCCGGAGCGAACCATCCAGTTCGATGTCGACCCCGCGACGGGGGCATCGAGTGTTTCGATAGACCACCTTACCAAACGGCAGGCGGTCGCATTCAAGCGGTCACTGTACTGACCCGGAATGCATTCCCCAGGACCCGTCAGGGGGGCGGGGCATGCCCCATCAAACCCTTGACGCGGTCCCCGGCGGACAATATGATCGCAGCATACCCTGTGCAACGCGCCTTTTTTCTCATGAGCGGACACAGGGGCGCCCTTCAATGCGAACCAGAGATCCCCTGAGGTTCGGACGGTTCAATGGACACCTATCCCGTATTGATCATAGGATCCGGCCCCGCCGGCCTGTTCGCGGCGATGGAGCTCGAGCGGCTGGGTCTGGACCGGATCGCCGTCGTCGATCGTCTCCCCTATCCCGCGGGCGGACTGCTGAACGACGGCAAACTGAACTTTGACTATCGGGTCGGCATCGATCTGGACGAACTGCGGATCGACCGCGATGCGGCGCAGCGCCTGATGGAGGAGATCAGGCAGGTCTTCACCGGTTTTCCTGCGTGCCGGCAGGTCACCTTCGCCGATCGGCATGAAAAGAGGGAGGCGCTCGGCAGGATCGCCCTGGAACACGGCGCCCAGTTCATCGCACCGGAACAATGGCACTGGGGCACGGACAACGGCAAGGCGGTCGTGGATTACCTGAGGGGCCGCCTGAAGAAGACGGAATTCCTGCTGGGAACAGCGGTCACGTCCATCGAGAAGGCGGATGACCGCACCTGGCATGTCTGCTGCATCCGCCATCGAAGGAGAGTGCGCTATGCCGCAAAAGCCCTGCTTGCCGCCCCGGGGCGCAGCGGCGCGTACTGGTTTCGCGATATCGCAGCGAAACTGGGCGTTCGCCATAATTTCGGCCCGATCGATGTGGGCATCCGCGTTGAACTGAACAGAAAGCATTATGACGCGGTGACGGATATCGTGTATGACCCGAAGTTCATATTCCGAACGGCGCGGCACGGCGATCGGGTCAGGACCTTCTGCACCAACCCGGGCGGGCGGGTGCGGGTGGAGGACTACTGCAGCTTCAAGCTGGTCAACGGCGACGCCCTCTCCGGCCGGAAAACGGAAAACACCAATTTCGCGCTGATCAATACGGTGTCCTTGACTGAGCCTTTTTCCGACACGACCGAATTCGGGCAGATGATTGCCAAGCAGTTCTTCCTGCTGGGGGGCGGCAGGCCGATCGTGCAGCGGGTGGGGGACTTCCGCGAGGGGAGAAGAAGCTCCCGCGCCACCTTCGACAGCGCGACGCGCCATTTCGGGCATTGCCGGGCGAGCTATCATGCCACGCAGGGGGATATCACGTTGGGGCTGCCCGCCCGCATCGTCGACAATCTCTGGGAGTCCTTGAAAAAGCTCGACAAGATCGTCCCCGGGATTCTTCATCCGTCCACCCTGCTCTATGCGCCGGAGATCAAGTTCTTCGATACGCACTTCATCACGAACGAACATCTCGAAACGAACGTGGACGGCATATTTGTGGCGGGCGACGGAACCGGCAAGAGCCGCGGCATCGTGGGGGCGGGCATATCGGGGATCATCGCGGCCCGGGGGATATTCGATCGATGCGTGTGATCTCGATCTCCTGATTCGGGCCCTGCCTGAGGCGCAGCCCGGCCGTCGTCCAAGGACCCCTCCCCGGCATCCCGTTCGCTTTTTCAACGGGAAATCGACGGGAGGTATACCGTTGGGGATCAATCGAGCAGGGCGATCGCTTCGATTTCCAGCAGCCAGTCCGGGTCGACCAGACGGGACACCTGGACGGTGGTGCTGGCCACGGGCTCCCGGAAGTACTCCCCGCGAAGGGTCCTGATCGTTTCTTTGTGGGCATCCAGGTCCGTGGAATAGACGTTGAGCTTCACCACATGGCGAAAATCCGCCCCGACGGCGGCCAGGCATTTCCCGAGGTTTTCGAATACCTGCCTTGCCTGAACTTCGATGTCCCCCCTGCCCACGGTATGGCCCTGCTCATCCACCGCGGTCTGCCCGGCAATGTAGACCTGTTTTCCCGCCTGGACGACCTGGGCGAATCTCGGGCGGGGATCCCAAAGGCCCTCCGGCTGTATGATTGTCCGTGTCATGTGTCCTCCTCCTGCTGTGTGGTTGTCCGTGTCATAGGTCGAGCCTCCGGCGATTCCTCCGGGAGCGACCCCGGAGACGTCATGCCTCAGCCCCCCCGTCACCCCGCTGTTCATCCGGCGTGCCCGCTGCGAATCACCCAGAATCCGGTCCTTCGGGTATGCGTCATGGGTGGCGCCGGCCCGGGTTGCCGTGGAGAAGCAGCACGGGAGGCCCGTTGCCGCCGCGGCGGAGATTGATCTTGACCCCGGGGTCGCCGGTCTGGACCTGGAGATGGGTGCCAGCCCTCGAACGGGGCCTACATTTATATCTCTTTGCGGTTTCTCAGTTCCGTGACCTGTGCGGGCGTATAACCGAGCAGCTCCGTGAGAATCGCTTCGGTGTGCTCCCCCAGGTAGGGCGGCCGCCTGAATGTCTCCTGCTCGATTTCCGACATCTTGATGGGATTCCCGACAATTTTCAGTTTCTTGTGGTTTTCGTATTCCACCTCGGCCACCATGTTGCGGCTGAGGGTCTGGGGGTCGGAAAGCGCTTTGTCGATCGTGTTGATCGGGGCGATGGGGATCCTTTTCTCCAGCAGTTCAAGCCACTGCTCCCCGGTCTTTTCGAGAAAGGATTCCTCCAGGATCCGGTAGAGCTCCTCCTTGTTCCTGAGGCGGCTTTCCCGGGAATTGAATTTCGGATCACGGCTCATGTCCGGTTTTCCGAGGGCATTGCACAGTTCGGCGAAAATGCTTTCCGTGTTGGCATCGATGACGATCGCGAAGGTTTTGGTCTGAAAGGCCCTGATGGGGTGCGCCGAAACGTGGCCCGATCCCACCGGCTGCGCGATCTCGTTTCCCACCAGATAGAACTGGGCGCGGTAGGTGAGCAGGGACGTCTGGGCGTCCACCAGGCTGATATCGATCTGCTGGCCCCGTCCGGTCTGCTCCCGCTGATACAGCGCGGCCAGTATCCCCTGGGTGGCGAACAGGCCGCCGGTCAGGTCGCCCATGGGCGCGCCCATTCGGACGGGTATCTGGCCCGGCTCCCCGGTGTAGCTCATGATCCCGCCCCGTGCCTGGATCACCAGATCGAATGCGGGCCGGTCCTTGAAGGGACCGGTCTGGCCGTATCCGGATATGGAGCAGCAGATGATGCGGGGGTTGATCTCTTTCAAGGCATCGAAATCGATCCCCAGTTTCTTCACCACCCCCGGTCTGAAATTGTCGATAACCACGTCGGACTGCCTGGCCAGGTCGTAGAAGATCTTCTTCCCGTTTTCACTTTTCAGATCGAGCGTCATGCTTTTCTTGTTCCGGTTCATGGCGATGAAATAAGCGGACTGGCCTTCGAAAAAATAGGGCGGCATCTCGCGGGACGATTCGCCGATTCCGGGCTTTTCGATCTTGATCACCTCCGCGCCCAGGTCCCCCAGAATCAAGGTGCAATAAGGGCCCGCCATAATAAGCGTCAGATCGAGGATCCGTGTGTTCGCCAGTGGTAAGCTCATCAGCTGATCATTCTCCTTTTGCAGGTCCGGATCGATGGGAAGTTGTGGTTCCTGATGCGCGACTTATAAAATGAACCGTCGGGCCTGTCAAGAACAACAGCGGCAGGGGCGTCAGTCCAGGAGGGTCTGGTAGAGTGTCTCGTATTGTTTGGCGCTCTCCCCCCATGTGAAGCGCTGCCCCATGGCCCGCTGCTGCATACGGCGATAGAGGGACGGGTGTTCCCGATAGAGGGAGACCGCCCTTCCGAGGCCGTGATGGCAGCCGTTGCTGTCGGGATGGGTGAAACCGATTCCCGTGGCCTCGCCGGCGTTCCCGTGACCGGGGTCAAGTCCCACCACGGTATCGGTCAGCCCGCCGGTCTGGCGTATGACGGGGAGGGCGCCGTAGGCCTGGCTGTACAGCTGGTTCAGTCCGCAGGGTTCGAACAGGGAGGGCATCATGAAAAAGTCGGAGCCCGCTTCGATCAGGTGGGACAGTCCGTTGTCATAGCCGTTGACAAAGCTCATTTTGTGGGGGTAGCGGCGCTCCAGATGGTGGAGCCTGGAGCCGTAATCCGGATTGCCGGAGCCGAGCAGAGCCAGCTGCAGCGGTGCATCTTCATACAAGAGCCGCTCGAGAGCCGGGATGAGATAGTCAAATCCCTTCTGCTGCGTCAGCCGGCTGACAAGCCCCAGCAGGGGGGCCTCGCTTTCTTGCGGGAGCCTCATCCGGGACTGGAGGGCTGCCTTGCACAGCGCTTTGCCGGACATGTCTTCCATCGAATAGTGGTGGGGAATCAAGGGGTCGGTCTGCGGGTCCCAGAAGGTATAGTCGCAGCCGTTGAGGATCCCCCGGAAGCGGTCGATCCTCTTGCTGAAGTACCGCCACAGATGATGCGATGTTTCAGGCTGCAGGAGTTCCTGACGGTATCCGGGGCTGACGGTATTGACCGCATCTGCCATCATGATGCCGCATTTGAGCAGGTTCAGGAGTCCATACTCCTCCATGAGCTCGGGTGTAAAGCGCTGCGGAAGGATGCCCAGGGGATGAATCCACCGGCTGTCGGTCTTCCACTGGTATTCTCCGTTGTGGATGGTCAGGAGGGATCGGGTCCGCTGAAACCCGGGGTGATAGATGAAATGCTCTTTCAGGTAGTAGGGGGCCAGGGCGGTCTGCCAGTCGTTGCAGTGGACGATATCGGGCATCCAGGCTTCGCTGATGCACTGCTCCAGCGCTGCCTTGCACAGAAAGGCGAAGCGCAGGGCATTGTCGGGATAGGCGTCGTCGCCCTCGCCATAGATGCCTCCCCGGCTGAAGAAGTCATGATGCTCCACGAGCCTCACCGGAATGTCGTCCAGGCGGAGATGGTGGACCAGGCAACCGTATCGGTCGGAGTGGTTCAGGTGAAAGGAGAGGGGTTGCGACCGTGGCCGGTCTGCGGGGATGCCGTCATGACCCCCGGCGGGAGCCGCGGGGGGAGTGAGCAGGACCTGCCTGTAGGCCGGCAGGATTACCCTCACCTCGTGACCCCGCTCAATCAGGGCCTTGGGCAGGAACCGGGAAAAATCGGCAAGGCCGCCCGTTTTTACGATGCCGTCCATCTCGGACGCGAGTATCAGAATTTTCATCTAGATGTGTTTGATCTCGTTTTCCTTCTCCCGGCCTTCCGGCTTGAACCTCCCCTCCAGATATTTCCTGGCGATCTCCTGTCCCCCCAGACCGAAGGCCAGGGAAAGGGCGAGAATCAATCCGCCGAAGACGATCGCGAAGGCCGCGATGACCGTGCTGCGGGCGATGCCCAGCTGCTCCATGGCCATCACGAAGGCGAGAAGGATGGTGATTGATTTGATTGTCCTGGACAGGATGCCGGCAAAATCGATCCCGGCGTTGACCGACGCGATGAGCGTCGCCCTGCCCAGAAAATTACCCAGGACGAAACCGACAACCAGAATGATCGCCGCGATCATGATATTGGGGAGGTAAAGCAGCAGTTTTTCCAACAGATGCTCTATCGTCGGCAGTTCGAGCAAATACAGGGAGATGACAAAGAAGATGATCACCGTCAGCCAGTAAAAAAAGCGGCCCAGCAGTCGCACCGGCGAGTCGGTTACCGCCATTTTCTTCAGGGTTTCCGAAACGCCCATGCGGTCGCACAGCGCGTCGAACTTCAGGAGTTTCAGGAGCTTCACGATCACGACCTTCACCCCCCACGCGAGCACCAGCCCGATCACGAACACAATGAGCGCGGAGAAGAGGTTCGGGAGAAATTTCGCGATTTTCTGAAGGAAGCCCTTCAGGGGTTCCGTAATGATTTTTTCCAGCACGTTTTCCATGGCAACCTCCTTGGTTTGCGCTAAGCTAATCTTCCTTCATCCAGATCTCGACAAATGCCGGTTTCTCCCTTTCGAAGACGAGACAAAGATGCTCGAGACGCCCCTCAACCTCATCCGCCGAACTGTCCCATGTTTCGATCACAAAGGAGGCCACCTTGCCCAGATACAGAGGTGTCAGGGACTTGATGATCTGCTCGGTGCTCATGACCCGGCGGTGGCAGGCGAGGGCAAAATGAAAGATGACCCAAACCCAGTCCTGATCGGGGAATGAAAAATGCGTTTTCGGTTTTTCGGCAAGCTGGTGAAGGATGGCCAGAATATCCTGGGGCAAGAAAGAGCGGTACAGGACATCGAGCTCCTTTACCCCGATCCGGAATTTCTCGATCAGCTTGTCCAGATTCACCTGGATCGGTTCCAGACCGACCGAATAGACAAAGCCGAAGGTCCGGACGGGTTCGGATTTCGTGACCTGCTGCCAGACGCCTGCATACTCCTCCATGAGGTTGAAGACCGAACTGACGACCTGATGCAGCATGGCGCTCAGATCGCTTCCCGGATCCTTCGCATCGTGAATCTTGGCGCCCAGAAAGGCCTGGCAGATCTTGAATCCGTTGGCCACCGCCGTGGTGGTCATCCAGATGTCAATGCCGAAGCGGGCCACGTCGGTCTCCCAGACATCCTTGGAGAGATAAAAGGAGGCCAGTTTCCCGGAGAATCCGAAATCGCCCCCGATCGGCTGGCGGATGCTCTTCCCGTACAGGGCCCGCGTGAGGGGATAGACGATGGAATTGGTGATGGTGCCGTCGTATTTGTGGCGCATGTAGTAGGGGGAGACGTAGTCAAAATTTTCGTCCAGAACGGGCTTGATCAGCAACTCGATCCACTCCGGGGTGATGCTGCGCAGGTCCGAATCCACCACGGCGCACGCCTTGACGTTCAGATCCCGGGCGATTTGAAAAATGGTCTGGAAGGCGCTGCCTTTGCCCGGTATCCCGTGATAGGGGGTGACGAACTTCCTGAACTTGTCCGCCCTGCGGTTGATCAGGACGGACTCCATATCGACGGTCGCCTGGCTGACGGCCTCCATCGTACCGTCCGTCGATCCGCCGTCGGAGTTGACCAGCAGGGACTTGTAGGTGGGGAAATATTTGGAAAGTCCCGCCTCGATGGCCTTGACGACATGGACAATCGTCTTTGCATTGTTGAAGCTGGGAATTCCGACCAGAATGTCGATATCTTCCAGGGCTGACAGTTTCTCCTTCAAGGCGTTCTTGTCCATGAGGCCCCCCCGTTCGTTTGGTTTTTCATCATCATTTTTGCCTTAAAATGCCATATTTATCGAAATTCGTCAAATGGGGATCCGCAGCATGCCTTCAAGATCTTTGGCAGGAAAGAAAAACGCACTGTAAATCCCGGCTCTTCAGAGGCACAGTGGACGGGGAAGAGGGGGCCGGGTGCGGCAGTGGAGCGGGGCGGCACGGCATGAGGCAAGGCCGAGAGACAGCAGGGTTGACCGCTTCAGGGGCGGGTCTCAGGTCCTCTGCCCCTCAAAGCAGAACTTCCCGAAGGTTTTCGGCGGCGGGAGGGGATAATCGCCGGTATAGCAGGCAAGGCAGAAATTACCCCTCGGTACGCCGGTGGCCTCCACCATCCCTTCGATGGAGAGGTAATGCAGGCCGTCCAGACCGATGAAGGCGGCGATTTCCGCCTCGTCCGCTTTTTCTGCGGCGATCAGCTCCCCCCGCATGGAAAAATCGATCCCGTAGGGGCAGGGGTGCCGGGTCGGCGGACAGCTCACGACCATGTGCAGCTCTTTCACGCCGCACTCCCGGAGGTGGCGGATCCGGTTCCGGCTGGTTGTCCCCCGGATGATGGAATCCTCCACGATGACGATGTTCTTGCCGACGATGAGCGGCTTGACGGGATTGAGTTTGACCCGGACGCCGAAATCCCGCATGGCCTGGCTGGGCTGGATGAACGTCCGCCCCACGTAATGGTTCCGGATCATCCCCATCTCGAAGGGAATCCCGCTTTCTTCGGCATAGCCGAGGGCTGCGTAATTTCCCGAATCGGGGAAGGGCATGACCAGATCCGCATCGGGCCGGCATTCCCGGGCAAGGTTGCGGCCCAGTCTTTTCCGGCAGAGGTAGACGTTCTTGCCGAAAATCTGGCTGTCGGGTCTGGCGAAATAGATCAGCTCGAAGATGCAGTGGCATGGCTTCTCTTCCGGGAAGGGCATCAGGCTGTGCAGACCCGTCTCGTCGATGATGACGATTTCGCCCGGCCGGATGTCCCGGACGTATTTTGCCCCCACCAGATCGAAGGCGCAGGTCTCCGAGGCCACCACCCAGCCGCCGTTGAACTGGGCCAGGGCGAGCGGCCGGAATCCGCGGGGATCCCGGAGGGCGATAATGCGGTTCCGGGTCATCATGACGATGCTGTAAGCGCCCTGCACGCGGGCCAGGGCCTCTTTGAGGGCATCTTCCAACCCCTTGTTCAGATGGTGCGCCATCAGGTGGACGATCACCTCGCTGTCCATCGTGGACTGGAAGATCGATCCGAGCTGCTCGAGCTCCGACCGCAACTCGGAGGCGTTGATCAGGTTTCCGTTGTGGGCCAGGGCGTAGTACTCATCGGCATGATGGACCAGAAAAGGCTGGGCGTTCGAGAGGACCGAGGATCCCGTTGTGGAATAGCGGACATGGCCGATTGCCAAACGTCCGGGGAGTTTGGCGAGGATCTCCTCCCGGAAGACCTCCGAGGCGAGTCCCATGCCCTTGTGGGCCCATATCTGGCATCCATCCGCTGCGGCGATTCCGGCGCTTTCCTGCCCCCGGTGCTGGAGGGCGAACAGTCCGAAAAAGGCCACGCGCGCCGCCTCTTCATGACCGTAAACCGCAAAGACGCCGCATTCCTCGCGCGGCCTGCCTGGTAGATATGCCTCGTTCATGATTGTCTCCTTCCCAGCCCCGCTCCCTTTGACCGTGCACTCAACGGGGAGATCCGTCGCGCAGGCCGGCATGATAGGCCTGAAGCGGCATCACGTCCCAGGGGGCCCGCCGAAGGGCTTCGATCGCCTCGGCCAGCGCCCGGGCCCCGGACATCGTGGTCGTGTACAGGATGTTGTAAACGAGCGCACCCCTGCGGATGTGATAGGCATCGTCCCGGGCGGACCGCTGACCCGAGCTCAGGTTGATCACGAGCCCGATGGTACCGTTCTTGATATGGTCGACGATGTGGGGTCTGCCCTCGCTCACCTTGAGGATCGTCTCCGCCTCAACACCGTGTAGCCGAAGCCTTTCCGCGGTTCCGCGGGTGGCGGTGATCCGGAACCCCATCCTTGCGAAGGCCTCCGCCACCGGAAGGATACGGTCCTTGTACCGGTCGTGGACGCTGATAAAAACCGTTCCCTCCAGCGGCATCTTGAAACCCGCCGCCATCTGTGATTTTGCGAAGGCCATGCCAAACGTGCGGTCGATGCCCATCACCTCGCCGGTGGATTTCATCTCGGGCCCCAGCAGGATGTCCACGTTGGGAAAGCGGTTGAAGGGGAAGACGGCCTCTTTTACGGAGATGTGTTTCGGCCGGATCGGCTCCGCAAAACCAAGCTCCTGAAGGGTTTTCCCCAGCATGACCTTCGTGGCGAGCTTTGCCAGGGGAACGCCGATCGCCTTGCTCACGAAAGGAATGGTCCGCGAGGCGCGCGGGTTGACCTCGAGCACGTAAAGATGACTGTCCTTGATCGCGTACTGGATGTTCATCAATCCCACGACATGGAGGTCCGCGGCGATCAGCTTCGTCTGTCGCTCGATCTCCGCCAGGAGTTCCGGGGGAAAGGTGATGGTCGGGATGGCGCAGGCGCTGTCCCCGGAATGGATGCCCGCCTCCTCGATGTGCTCCATGATGCCCGCGACGACCGTCGTCGATCCGTCGCTGATGGCGTCCACGTCCACCTCGATTGCGTCCTCGAGGAACTTGTCGATCAGAACGGGATGTCCCGGCGACACCTCGAGCGCCCGCACCATGAACAGGCGGAGGGCTTCGGTGTCGTAGATGATCTCCATCGACCGGCCCCCCAGAACATAGGAAGGGCGCACCAGAACGGGATAGCCGATGCGTTCCGCCGCCCGGATCGCCTCGTCGGTGTCCATCGCCGTGTCGTTGTCCGGCTGGCGCAGTCCGAGGCGGTGGACGATCTCCTGGAAGCGCTTCCGGTCTTCGGCGCGGTCGATCGCGTCCGGGGTGGTGCCGATGATCGGCGCCCCCGCCGCTTCCAGCCCCCGGGCGAGGTTGAGGGGGGTCTGGCCGCCGAACTGGACGATGACGCCCATGGGCTTTTCCGCCTTCAGGATGTGGAGGACATCCTCGAGGGTCACCGGCTCGAAGAAGAGCTTGTCGGAGGTGTCGTAGTCGGTGCTCACCGTCTCCGGGTTGGAGTTGACCATGATGCTCTCGAACCCCTCTTCCCTGAGGGCAAAGGAGGCGTGGACGCAGCAGTAGTCGAACTCGATCCCCTGGCCGATCCGGTTCGGCCCCCCGCCGATGATGACCACTTTGGGTCTTGTCGAGGGACGGGTCTCGTCTTCGGTCTCGTAGGTGGAGTAGTAGTAGGGGGTGTACGCCTCGAACTCAGCCGCGCAGGTGTCGACGAGCTTGTAGACGGGCACGATCCCGGCTTCGTAGCGGCGGCGGCGGACCTCTTCCTCGGACAGGTTCCAGAGGTCGCCGAGGGTGCGGTCGGAGAACCCGAGGCGCTTTGCCTCGAAAAGCGTTTCCGTCGAAGGCGGCGTGTTTTTCAGCTCCTGCTCCGCCTCGACCAGGGTCTGAATCTGGCGGAGGAACCAGGGATCGATCCGGGTCAGGCGCCTGATCTCCTCCAGGGACATCCCGGCGCGGAAGGCTGCGGCGATGTAAAAGAGGCGCAGCGAATTGGGCGTGACGAGCTTTTGCTCCAGAAAATCACCGTCAGGGTTCTCGGGCTGGGCGGTCAGCAGGCCGAACCGCTTGATCTCGAGGGAGCGGATCGCCTTCTGGAGCGCCTCCCGGAAGGTCCGTCCGATCGCCATGGTCTCCCCGACGGACTTCATGGAGGTGGTGAGGAAATCCTCCGTTTCGGGAAATTTTTCGAAAGTCCAGCGGGGAATCTTCACCACGCAGTAGTCGATCGTCGGCTCGAAGGAGGCCATCGTTTCGCGGGTGATGTCGTTGGGGATCTCGTCGAGTGTGTAGCCGACCGCGAGCTTTGCCGCGATCTTGGCGATGGGAAAGCCCGTCGCCTTCGAGGCGAGGGCCGAGGAGCGGGAAACGCGCGGGTTCATCTCGATGACGATCATGTCGCCCGTATCGGGATGAACGGCGAACTGGACGTTGGAGCCGCCGGTCTCGACGCCGATCTCGCGCATGATGGCGATGGCCGCGTCCCGCATCCGCTGGTATTCCACATCGGTGAGGGTCTGGGCGGGGGCGACGGTGATCGACTCGCCCGTGTGGACCCCCATGGCATCCATGTTCTCGATGGAGCAGATGATCACCACGTTGTCCGCTTTGTCGCGCATCACCTCGAGCTCGTACTCCTTCCAGCCCAGTGCCGACTGTTCGATCATCACCTCGTGGATCAGGGAGGCCTCGAGGCCGCCCTTGGCGATTTCGGCGAGCTCCTCATGGTTGTAGGCGACTCCGCTCCCCGTGCCTCCCAGGGTGAAGGAGGGGCGGACGATGATGGGAAATCCGATCCGCGCGGCGATCGCAAAGACGTCGTCCAGGGACCGGGCGAAGCCGCTTTGGGGGACGCCGAGCCCGATCTTTTCCATGGCCGCCCGGAAGAGCTGCCGATCCTCCGCCTTGTGGATGGCCGGCAGCGACGCCCCGATCATCTCCACGCCATAGCGCTCCAGGGCGCCGGACTCGGCCAGCGCCACCGCGGTGTTGAGCCCTGTCTGGCCGCCCAGGGTGGGCAGCAGCGCATCGGGCCGCTCGGCGGCGATGATCTTTTCCACCGCCTCCGGGGTGATCGGTTCGATATAGGTCCGGTCGGCCGTTTCGGGGTCCGTCATGATCGTGGCGGGGTTGGAGTTCACAAGGATGACCTCGTACCCCTCCTCCTTGAGCGCCTTGCAGGCCTGGGTGCCCGAATAGTCAAACTCGCAGGCCTGGCTGATGATGATCGGCCCGGAGCCGATGATCAGGATCTTGCTGATGTCTGTTCTCTTTGGCATTTCCTTCCGTTATCTCTCTTCCTTTATCCTATCCGTCAATCCTCAAGGCGCATCGCTGCGGTCTGCCACGCTTTTTCGTGATCCGGACAGGTCTTCGCCGGGGCGCTGGACATCTTCCGACCCTGCACATCCTCGCTCCGCTGTCGGAAAACGAACTCGCGCCCAAAGGGCGCTCGGACATGTTTTCCGACCGGCGCTGCGCTGCGGCGGCAGGGTGCCCCGGAAAATCTCCAATGCGCCCCTCCCGAAGACGCATTCCGGATTCCGGCCGCCACGATCTTATTTTCAATGACGTCGTCCTTGTTCCCGCGCCGTGAGTCCTCAAGGCTTTATCGCCGCGGTCTGCCACGCTTTTTCTTGATCCGGACAGGTCTTCGCCGGGGCGCTGGACATCTTTCCTATAGTACATACAAATTTCCATATCTCCTCGTCGGCCGGGGAGGATGGAACGCTGAGCGGTGAATGGGAGATTTTTCCGGGGCCCCTGTGCGCGCGGCGAAGCGTCCATATGTTTCATTCCCTCTCTCACCATCCCGTTCAGGACGGGC
The DNA here is from genome assembly GCA_040755475.1 of Thermodesulfobacteriota bacterium. GTDB lineage: Bacteria > Desulfobacterota > Syntrophia > Syntrophales > UBA5619 > JAKAFS01. The sequence goes on along the minus strand of JBFMBA010000007.1, from coordinate 8,907 downwards.
AAGTGCCTTCGCGTAGGGACGCATTGTAGATTTTTCGGGTACCATGCCGCCGCAGCGGAGCGAGGACGTGCATGGTCGAAAAATGTACAGCGTCCTGGCGAAGAGCCGAAGCCCGGCCTGCTGCCTCTCACTCCCACTCGATCGTGCTGGGGGGCTTCGAGCTGATGTCGTAGACCACCCGGTTCACCCCCCGGACCTCGTTGATGATCCGGTTGGAGATGCGGCTCAGCAGGTCATGGGGCAGGCGGGCCCAGTCCGCGGTCATGGCGTCGTCGCTCGTCACGGCCCTGACCACGATCACATGTTCGTAGGTCCGCTGATCCCCCATGATCCCCACGCTCCGGATGGGCAGCAGGACCGCGAAAGACTGCCAGAGCTTTCGATACTGGTCCTTCGCCTTGATCTCTTCCATCAGGACCGCGTCGGCGTACCGGAGAATGGCGAGCCGCTTTTCAGTCACCTCGCCGATGATCCTGACCGCGAGGCCGGGTCCCGGGAAGGGGTGACGCCAGACCACGTCGTCGGAAAGCCCCAGCTCCTTTCCCAGCTGCCGCACCTCGTCCTTGAAGAGGTGCTTGAGCGGTTCCAGAAGCATGAGGCGCATCCGCTTGGGCAGTCCGCCCACGTTATGGTGCGATTTGATCACGGCGCTCGGCCCTCCGAAGGCCGACCGGGACTCGATCAGGTCCGGGTAGAGCGTCCCCTGGGCGAGGAATTCCGCCCCCTTGATTTTTCTTGCCTCCTTCTCGAAGACCTCGATGAAGATCCGGCCGATGATCTTCCGCTTTCGCTCGGGGTCCGTGACGCCTTTCAGGCCGGCGAGAAATGCCCGCCGCGCGCGGGCGAAACGGACATCCATATGGAAATGCTTGGCGAAGAGGGTTCGTACCTTGTCACCCTCGTTGAGCCGGAGCAGGCCGTTGTCCACGAAGACGCAGGTGAGTTGTTGTCCGATCGCCTGGTGGATCAGGACCGCCGCCACGGAGGAATCGACGCCCCCTGAAAGGCCGAGCACCACCCGCCTGTCGCCGACCCTGTCCCTGATCTCCTCGACGGCCTCCCGGATGAAGGACTTCATCGTCCAGCTCATTTCGCAGCGGCATACGCCGAAGAGGAAATTCTCCAGGATCTTCTTCCCCTCCACCGTGTGAACGACCTCGGGATGGAACTGGAGGCCGTAGAGCAGGCCTTTGGCGTCCTCGGCGGCGGCCGCATCGGTATTCTCGGTGGAGGCGGTTGTCCTGAAGCCTGCCGGCAGCCTGCCGATCCGGTCGCCATGGCTCATCCAGCAGCGGGTGGTCTTCTCCAGGCCGGCAAAGAGCTTTCCCTGATCCAGGATGGTCAGCTCCGCGAAACCGTATTCCCGCTTTTCCGACCGGACGACCTGGCCGCCCAGGGCGTCCACCATGAACTGAAAACCATAGCAGATCCCAAGAATGGGGATGCCCAGAGAAAAGATCCCCTTGTCGACGCGGGGGGACCGTGCCTCGTAAATGGAGGCGGGCCCGCCGGAAAGGATGATCCCCTCGGGCCGGAGGGACCGGATCTGGTTGAGTCCGATCTCCGGCGGCTCGATCTGGCAGTAGACCTGGTGCTCCCGGACGCGCCGGGCAATGAGCTGGTTGTACTGGGAACCGAAATCGATGATCAGGATCATGGCTTGCACTCCCTCAGATAGGGTGCCCGACGGCACGCGGCTCACCCGGGACTTCTCTTTGTGTCCATCATGGAGACAAAGGCGTCGAACAGGTGGTCCGCATCATGGGGTCCCGGGGCGGCCTCGGGGTGGTACTGGACGCTGAAGGCCATCAGGGACGGATAGAGGATGCCCTCGGAGGTGCGGTCGTTGAGATTCTCCCGGATCGATTCCAGATTCCCCGGCAGGGATTCGGGCATGACGACGAAGCCGTGGTTCTGCGAGGTGATCTCGATCTGGCCGCTGCGCCGGTTCCTCACCGGCTGGTTGATTCCGTGGTGGCCGAACTTGAGCTTCGTGGTCCGCCCCCCGACCGCCTGCCCCAGTATCTGATGACCCATGCAGATGCCGAAGATCGGGACCTTCCCGAGGATAGACCGAACGGAAGCCACGATGGCGGGCAGTGCGGCAGGGTCGCCGGGGCCGTTGGAGAGCAAAACGCCGTCGGGGCGAAGGGCCAGGATCTCCTCCCCCGTGGACGTGGCGGGCAGGACGGTGATATCGCAGCCCCGCCGCTCCAGATGGCGCAGGATGTTGTATTTGACGCCACAGTCCAGTACGGCCACGTGCCGCGCGGCGGACCGGGTCTCGGAAGCCGCTTCGGATCCCTTCTGGCGGGGTGCGCCGTCCTGCCAGCGGTAGGGCGTCGGGCAGGTCACCGATGTGACGAGGTCCCGGCCCACCAGGCCCGGATAGTCCTGAACGCGCCGGAGGAGGTCCTCGACCCGGGTGGATTCGGTGGAGAGGATTCCCCGCATGGCCCCCGTGATCCGCGTGCGCCGGGTCAGCGCCCGCGTGTCGATCCCCTCGATCCCCAGTTTGCCGTGCGTCTCCAGAAAGGCCTTCAGGCTCTGGCGGGAGCGCCAGTTGCTGGGCGTGTCCGTGTATTCACGGCAGACGAACCCCTCGAGGTGGATGCCGGCGGACTCCATGTCTTCAAAATTGATCCCCGTGTTGCCGATCAGGGGGTAGGTCATCGCGACGATCTGCCCCTTGTAGGAGGGGTCGGTGAGGATTTCCTGGTAGCCGGTCATCCCGGTGTTGAAAACGACCTCGCCCAGGACCTCGCCCTCCCCGGCGAAAGCCCGCCCCCGATAGACACTCCCATCCTCCAGGACCAGCAGCGCCTGGCGCTTTTCCTCTCCCAGCATGACTGCTCCTCGTTGTTGATCGAACCGCCACATCCGCTCCGACATCTTTGCCTCGACCGAAAAACGGCTGACCAAGGCGTGCGTAGACGATTTTTCAGGGGAAAGAGGGGTGCTCTGTCCCCGCTGCGGAACGCCGAAACATGTCCGGCGCGCGGAGGGATCGCGGTGTTCGGGGGTCCCGCCCCATTACCCCATCAGGATACCATCTTTCCGGGATAAAGGTAAAGGGAGTTTCCAGACGTCTCTCCTTTATGAAGGAAAATCCGCAGCAACTCCCTTTCCGGGTTTGCACATCGACGCGCCCGCTGCTTACAGCATGGGCAGGTACCGGTCGATCTCGAACTGGCTGACATGGACGCGGAAACGGTCCCACTCCACCTTCTTGTTCTCCACGAACTTGTCGAAGATATGGTCGCCCAGGGTGTCGCGGACCAGCTTGCTCCCCTGCACGGCGACGAGGGCTTCATAGAGGCTTCCCGGCAGCGAGGTGATACCCGCCGCGGCGCGCGCCTTCTCGTCCATCTCGAAGATGTCCTCTTCCACCGGTTCGGGCAGGGGATAGGCTTTCTCGACCCCCTTCATGCCCGCGGCCAGCATGACGGAAAAGGCCAGATAGGGGTTGCAGGCCGGATCGGGCGACCGGTACTCGATCCGGGTGGCCTTTTCCTTCCCGGGCTTGTACATGGGGACGCGGATCATGGCGGAGCGGTTGCGGCGCGCCCAGGAGACGTACACCGGGGCCTCGTAACCGGGGACGAGCCGCTTGTAGGAGTTGATCCACTGGTTGCACACCGCGGTGATCTCCGGTGCGTGGGTCATGATGCCGGCGATGTAATGCCTGGCCATCTTCGAGAGGTTGAACCGGTCGCGGCCGTCGAAAAAGGCGTTCTTGCTCCCCTTGAACAGGGACTGGTGGGTGTGCATGCCGCTCCCGTTCTGCCCGAAGACCGGCTTGGGCATGAAGGAGGCGTAAACGCCGTTCTGGCGGGCGATCTCCTTGACCGCGGTACGGTAGGTCATGACGTCGTCGGCCATCTTGAGGGCCTCGTTGTAGCGCAGGTCGATCTCGTGCTGGCTGGGCGCCACCTCGTGATGGCTGTATTCCACCCGGATCCCCATCTCCTGGAGGGCGAAGATCGTCTGGCGGCGGAGGTCCGTCGCCCGGTCCACGGGGAGGCCGTCGAAATAGCCCCCCATATCCAGGAACTCGGGCGCCCTGTCCGAGGCGAAATAGAAAAACTCGAGTTCGGGACCCACGTAGAAGGTGTAGCCCAGGTCGTTGACCTTCTTGAGGGTCTTCTTCAGTACGTAGCGGGGATCGCCCTCGTAGGGGGTGCCGTCCGGGTTCTGGATGTCGCAGATCATCCGTGCGACGGGGCGGTCCGAGGGCCGCCAGGGAATGATCCGGAACGTGGTGGGATCGGGCATGGCAATCATGTCGCTCTCCTCGATCCGGCAGAACCCGGCGATCGAGGAGCCGTCGAAGCCCATCCCCTCTTCCATCCCGTCCTCCAGTTCGCTGGGGGTGATGCTGAAGATCTTCTGGACCCCCAGGACGTCGGTAAACCAGAACTGAATGAAACTGACGTTTCTTTCCCTGACCAGCTTCAGCACCTCTTTTTTCGTCTTTGTTTCAACCATGGCTTCATCCTTTCTGATTGGCGGTGCATTCCCGCGCTCACCGCGGCCCGGCCGGGATCACAGCTTGAACAGCAGATCCACGTACGTGGGAACGGGCCACATCTCTTTGGGGACGATCATCTCCAGCGCGTCGATATGGGTACGCAGGGTCTGCATGGCCGTGGTCACTTTGTCCCGATAGGCCTCCGCCCGCTTGACCGTGTCGGCGGTCTTCTGCGCCTTCGCCACGGCGGTCTCGAGCCTGCCGAGCTCCTTGTAGGCCGAGGCGAGCAGCGATCCCACCTTTTTCAGAAGATCCGTCTGGACGGGTGCGTCGACCGACACCGCCTTGAAGGCGGCGATCGAGTCGGCCAGAAAAGCGGCGTATTCGGTCGCCGCGGGGATAAACTGCCTCTTCACCATGTCGATGGCCGCCAGCGCTTCGATGTTGATCTGCTTCGCGTAGGTCTCCACGTAGATGTCGTAGCGGGAATGCATCTCCTTGTGCGAGAGTACCTCGTACTTCTCAAAGAGCTTGAGGGATTTTGCGGTGATGAACGCCTTGAGGGCGTCGACGGCGTTGGTCACGTTGGGCAGTCCGCGCCGGGCGGCCTCTTTAGGCCACGCTTCGGAATAGTTGTTACCGTTGAAAATCACTCGGCTGTGCTTCTTGTAGGTTTCCCTGATGATGGCCGCCGCCTCGCTGTTCTTGTCCCTGGCCTTTTCCAGGCGGGTGGCGATATCGTCGAGCGCTTCGGCCACGATCGTGTTCAGGGCCACATTGGGCCCCGCGATGGACTGTGCCGAGCCGACCATCCGGAATTCGAACTTGTTTCCCGTAAAGGCGAACGGTGAGGTCCGGTTGCGGTCCGTGTTGTCCTTGGGGATCTCGGGCAGCGTGTCCACCCCTACCTTGACGAACTGGGCGCCTTTGGCGGAAACCTTCTGGCCGGTGGCGATCTTCTCGAGTATCTCCGTCAGCTCGTCACCCATGAAGATGGAGATGATGGCCGGAGGCGCTTCGTTGGCGCCCAGACGGTGATCGTTTCCCGCGTGGGCGCAGGTTGCCCGCAGGATGTCCGCGTGGGTGTCCACGGCCTTGATCAGGGCAGCCAGGAACAGCAGGAACTGGACATTTTCGCTCGGCGTATTGCCCGGTTCCAGCAGATTGATGCCGTCGTCCGTGGAGAGGGACCAGTTGTTGTGTTTGCCCGAGCCGTTGATGCCGGCGTAGGGTTTCTCGTGAAGCAGGCAGACCAGGTCGTGACGGAGGGCCACCTTCTGCATGGTTTCCATGACCAGCTGGTTGTGGTCGGTGGCGATATTCGTCGTGGCAAAGATCGGGGCCATCTCGTACTGGGCGGGGGCGACCTCGTTGTGCTGGGTTTTGGACGTGATGCCCATTTTCCAGAGCTCGATATTGAGGTCGTTCATGTAATGGGAGGCCCTGTCCTTGATGGCGCCGAAATACTGGTCCTCAAGCTCCTGGCCCTTGGGCGGCGGTGCGCCGAAGATCGTCCGACCCGCCAGCATCAGGTCGATGCGGTCCTGGTAGAACTGCTTGTCCACCAGGAAATATTCCTGCTCGGGACCCACGGTGGATGTCACCCTGGACGAGATCGAATTGCCCAGCGCCCTCAGAACGCGCAGGGCCTGCTTCGATACCGCCTTCATGGACCGGAGCAGGGGGGTCTTCTTGTCGAGCGCCTCGCCGTTGTACGAATAAAAGGCGGTGGGGATCGTCAGCGTCACGTTTCCGGACTCGTCGGTCTTCAGGATCGCCGGCGAGGTGCAGTCCCAGGCCGTATACCCCCTCGCCTCGAAGGTGCTGCGCAGACCGCCGCTCGGGAAGGAGGAGGCATCGTGCTCGCCCTGGATGAGCTGCTTGCCGGAGAACTCCACGACGATGCCGCCGCCGGCGGTGGAAGAGATGAAGGAATCGTGCTTTTCGGCCGTGATCCCCGTCAACGGCTGAAACCAGTGGGTATAATGGGTCGCCCCTTTTTCGAGGGCCCAGTCCTTCATCGCGTTGGCCACCACGTCGGCCACATCGGGACGCAGCGGCAGGTCCTTTTCAATCGTTTCCCTGAGCGCCCTGTATACCGGCTTGGGCAGCCTTTCCCTCATCACCTTGTCGTTAAAGACGTTCGATCCGAAAACTTCGGTCAGCTCCATGACTTTCTCCTTTGTAAAAAGAATGGGACAAAAATGTTCAGTGTGCTCAGGGGATGATCTTCCAAGCTCACAGTTCACCGATCCTGTCGCATTGTTCTGCAATCATTGTGCCAAAGACAGGCTATTCCAGGGGGTCATTCTCGGTCAGACGCCAGATTCCGCAGGGACAGGCGCCGGCGCAGAAGCCGCAGCCGATGCAGCGGTCCGCATCGACCACGTATTCGTACGCGTCGTCTTCCAGCGCACGGCGCGCGATCGCGTTCTGCGGACAGAGGGTTTCGCAGAGGCCGCAGTCCCGGCAGGCGCCGCAGGAGGCACAGCCGGCGGCGCAGGAGGCGGCATCGGTGAACGGCAGCCGCGGATCGTAATATTCCAGGTGCACCCGCTCCGTATCGATGGGAGGGAGCTGGTCGATCACCTCTTCCCGGCCCCGCAGCAGATCGTCGATGGCGCGGGCGGCCACCCGGCCCGCCCCGATCGCCTCGGTGAGAAGGCCCAGACGGACGGCGTCGCCGATGGCGAAGATCCGGGGATCGCTGGTCTGGAACCTGTCGTTGACGGCAACGAAACCCCGCTCGGTGCGGATCTCCTCCGGGAGAAAGGCCAGATCGGGCTGGTCGCCGACCGCCATGATCACCGTGTCGGCGGGCAGGATTTCGCCGCTGGTCAGCTCCACCGCCGAGTCCGTGATCGCCTTCGTGAAGCGGGGCCACAGGAATCTGGCTCCGGCGGCCTCGGCGTGCTTTCGCTCCACGCCGAAGGAGGCGGGCTGCTGGATATCGATCAGGGTGACCGTTTCGGCCCCCATCCGGAAGGCCTCCGCGGCGGCGTCGCAGCCCACGTTCCCCGCCCCGATGACGACGACGGCCTTTCCGACCTTTGCCCGGTTGCGCTTGCTCTCGGCGAGAAAATCGAGGGCGGCGACGGCCCGCTCATGGCCGGGAACGGGGATGATCCTGGGCTTCCGGGCGCCCGACGCGATGACGACCACGTCGGCCTTTTCGTGAATGTTCCGGAACTCCTCTTCGGTCAGGGGATGCTTCAGGTGTTTGTGGGGGACCCGCTCCTCCAGGCGCGCGAGTTCGTGTTCGAGCACCTCGTCGGGAATCCGGCTGGAGGGAATCGTCTCGGTGATCTTCCCCCCGAGGCGTTTGCGCATTTCGTAGACGACCGGCTCATGCCCCTTCATCAAAAGCTGCCAGGCGACGGAGAGCCCCGCCGCGCCCCCCCCGATTACGGCAATCTTCCTGCCCGTCCGTGGTGCCGGAGCGGGGACGGTTGCATTCAGGCTTGCCCGGCCCAGGAGTGTCACATCGACCGCCGGAAGATCGGACTTCTGGCGGGTGCAGTTCTGCATGCAGAGGTTGGAACACAGGTAGCCGCAGACCGTGGCGGGAAAGGGGGTGTATCGAAGCGCCAGGTCCACGGCTTCCTGCATCTGTCCCTTGCGGATCAACTCCCAGCGCTGCTGCACGGGGATTCCCGTTGGGCAATGGGCCTGGCAGGGGGGAAGGTACTTTTCGTTCTCCCACAGGGGGATGAAGCGGCGCATGTCCCCCGTCGGGATCAGCTCGATCGGGCTGCGGTCCTGGTCGGTCAAGTCGCCGATCAGCCCGCCCCTTCCCAGCTCCCGGTCCCAGATCTCTCCATGGAAGCTGCCGATGCTCCGGTATGAGACGCCGGCTTTTTCATAGGGTCTGCGGGCGATGAGGATCTGCCAGGCGCTCCGGTCGGCCGTCAGGACGGACAGGAGATCCGTCCGCCCGATCGCCTCGAGAAAGGGCTTCATGTGCGACGAGAGCCAGCGCCATTCATCGTCATCGGGGACGGTCAGACGGGCGTCCTTCTCGCTGTACCCCTGATGGGGACCGCGGAAAAAGATCTTGCCTCCCACCATCCCGACGCAGGGGCGGTAACCCAGGACATTGTCCTCCCCGGGCGATCCGACGCCGCAGATGACCGCAACGCCGCCCGCCATGAATTCGGCGAAGGAGTCGCCGACGGTGCCAAGGACCCAGAGTTCCGGCGGATCGAAACGGGGGTTGTGCTTGGTCATCGTCATGCCCCGCGCCCCGATATCGCCGACGACATAGATCTTCCCCTGGGCCATCGCGTTTCCCGCGCCGTTGGTGGCCTGGCCGCGGACGATGATCTTCGCCCCGGCGTTGAGCCACCCCACGTCGTCGGACACGGGACCCACCACGTCGATGACCGTGTTGGGAAAGCCCATGGCGCCGACCCGCTGCCCCGATGTCCCGAGGATGC
>JBFMBA010000006.1:0-2966 GCA_040755475.1 Thermodesulfobacteriota bacterium | reverse complement strand
CCCCCCCTGCCCCCCTCCGGTAGACATCCGCCACCGCCTCGAGACGGCCGAAGTGCGTCCGCATCAGTTCGAGAAAAAGGCCCTCCTTGCTCCCGAAATAGTAGTAGAGGACCGGTTTGGTCACCCCCGCGGCCGCCACCAGCTCCCGGACTGTCGTGGCCGAATAACCCCGCCGCGTGAAGAGCGTCAGCGCCGCCCGCAGGAGCTTTTCCCGCATCTGCCCCTCCGGCCTTGAGTCCGACACGCCGGTCTTCGACGGGGATCCGGCCTGCTTTGCCCGGCGCTTTCCCGGCGCCTCCCGGCCCGCGGGCGCCTGCCGACGCGCATCTCCAGTCATGATCCATGCCCCTTTTCCAGTATACCGACCGGTAGGTATACCACCCGCCGCCGATTGTCAAGGGCAAAATCACCCGACACGCACAACTGTCTGCATTCTTTTTTCGTTATCGTCTCAGGGAGAAAGAAGGAGGGGGTATTGGAGCATGAACAGGAATGACCATTTAACGGACGTACATACCGGCTCTGCCGACGCCGCCCGTCGTCATGGAACAGGGGGCCGTCTGACCCGCAGATTCGTCCGTCAGTCCGACACCGGAGGGCACGGCACCCGGCACATCCGGATGACCCGCCGGTCATCGGTCAGTGTGTCGTGTCGATCCCGTAGGCGGGAATCTTCTTCCGCCACCATGCTCCGGGTGAGGGCGGTTTGCCGTATCCGAGGAGTTTGTCGAGTTTCACCAGCAACCGGTTAAAGAGGGCGGTTCGCCTGATGACGGCCTTGACCGTCCGGTGCAGAAGGGTGTTGGGCTTATTCCAGGGGCAGACGGGAAGACAGATTCCGCAGCCCCCGCCTGTCGACTCGGCGTAGGCCCAGCAGGTCGGCCACTTGCCGTGCCAGGTTTTGTGGCCCGGATTCACCCACTCGCCCGGCCTTTCGAAACTGGGCTCCGGATCCTGGCTGATGGCGTCCACGGGGCACACTTCGATGCACCGGTCACAGACCCGGCAGAACGCTTCGATCCCGAAATCCTGCGGACGATCCAGTTCCACAGGCAGGTCCGTGATGATCTTGCACAAACGGATCATCGTCCCCAGATCCGGATGGATCACCTTGTCCGCCCGGCATTGCTGCCCCAGACCCGCCTCGATCGCGAAGGGGCCGTTGGAAGCCGTGTCGTTTGCCGATGGAATGGCCGTGTATCCCAGGGCGCGGATAAATTCGGCCATGTGGCCCAAAAGCAGATCGATGCGCGAGTAGGTGAACAGGGGTACCATCGAACCGACCGGATCGGGTGCGCAGTGGAAGGCATCGTAGGGCATGTGGAGGAGAAAGACGATCACGTACCGGCATTTCTCCGGGATGACCCGTTTATCGTCCGTTTCATAAGGAATATCGGTATCTTCAAAGACGATTTCCTTTCCGTCACAGTCCCGGCTGTAGATGTGCCGCCTGTCCAGGCCGGTGAAGCCCACCCGCGCCGCGCCGAACTGGATACCGGCCTGCCTGACGATCTGCGCCGCCTCCCGGGGGGTGCCGTCGAAGGGGGGGACACCCCAGGTTTCCGGCGTGGGCAAACTTTCGGTCAGGGGCGCCCATGACCTCAGCCTCGCATTGGGTATATTGGGGCCGAGGCAGATCTGCGGCGTCGCCGCGCCTTCCTGCCCGGCATCCTTTCCTCCCCCCATCGGCTGGGAGGTTTGGATGTTCAGACGAACGCTCCTGGCCGCAGAGTAAAGCGCCATGTCCTGGAGCGTTTGACCGGGCGTGCGCTTCTCGATCCCCGCGATGATCTTTTTTTGTGCCTTGGCGCGAAGCCTGGCCTGATGCCCCTGCGTAAAATACTGCTCGTAGTACAGGGAGGATTTGCGCTTGTCAAACCGCCCGTACGTGCGGTCGTCGATGAGTTCGATGAGGGGACTCCTGAAGTCCCCGGCCTTCCCCTTTTCCTCGGAATCGCCAGGGGGCCTGTCGGGCGGCTGGGCTGCGTGGTCGTTCATGCATGATCCTTGCGGTCGGTGAAATGATATGGCGGCAAACTATAGGCACAAGACGCTTGTGCGTCAAGCAAATATTGGCTATACAGAAGCGGCGGCAACCGCCGGGTCGTCCGGCGAGACGGTCGGGAGGCGTCAGGGGGAACGCGATCCGCAGGGAAGGGGCGGATCGATCCCGGCTCTACAGACCGTCCCTGCTCCCTCAGGCAAACAGGAGCGCATCCGAGGCTAGCCCCATATGCATTTCCGCAGATCCAACGCCGGGAACCCATCCGCCAGGCCCGTATCGTTCCGGGCGGTCCTCTGTGGTTTCTTTTTCTGTTTCGATCTGCTCCATCCCTGGTCGGCGCCCTTTGCCGCCCAGCAGACAGACCACGGCGGATTGCCGTTGCGCATCGAGGCGGCGCGCTGGCCGGAAGCGGAAAAGCTGTTCCGTTCCGACGTGCGGTGGCGGGGCGGTGACGGTGCCTCTTCGGTTGATCTGGGGGACGGACGGGTGCTCTGGCTTTTCGGCGACAGCTTTATCGATCCGTCCCGTTCCGGCGTCAGGCGGGCTTCCGATCTGGTGCGCAACAGCATCGCCATCCAGACCGGCTATGACCCAGCCAGCGCCGCCATCCGGTTCGCCTGGAAAATGAAGGGCGGCAAACCGGCGGCCTTCTTCGAGCGGCCCGGGAAAAACTGGTTCTGGCCGGCATCGGGCGTCATGGTCGGAAAGCGCCTGCTCATCTTCCTGATGGAGGTCGGAACCGCCGCCAACGAACTGGGTTTCGAGGCCCGGGGCTGGAAGGCGGTGCTGATCCACAATCCGCAGGCGGACCCGGACCGCTGGAGACTGACCTATCTGATCAGTCCGCAGCGCAGCGCGCTGATCGTCGGCTCCGGAACCCCCCTTTGGGAGGGCGGATTCCTCAACGTATTCGCCACGGACGGCAGGGACGGGGCGGTGTATCTGGTGCGCTGGCCCGAAC
>JBFMBA010000005.1:0-6983 GCA_040755475.1 Thermodesulfobacteriota bacterium | reverse complement strand
CTTTCCCGCATCCGCATCGCACCCAGGAAAACCGGGCCCGACAGGGGTTTTCGCTACCAGGCTTCCCGCTGCAGACGGCTGTGGAGGAACAGGAGCTGCTGCTCGTTCAGCTCGCCCACATTGTCCCGGATCCAGTTGAGGTCTCCCGAGAGGATCGCCGCCTTGGCGTTCCGGGAGAGCCGGTAACCCTGCAGCGCATCCGAACCGTTCTCCATCAGTTCGATCCAGAAGGCGTGATTCCGATAAGCCCGATCCAGCACCCGGATCACTTCTTCCCGCTGGATCAGCCTCTCCTTCTGGGTCTCCGTGATCAGCTCCTCCAGCGAGCCTTTTCCCCGGTCCTTGAGCGCCTCCCCCACCGCGGCCATGAACTCGTCGTCCGTAAAGGGTTTGCGCAGGTAGTTGTGGACGCCGATTTTAACCGCCTGGACGGCCGACGAGACGGAGGGATAACCGGTGATGATGACCACCTTGGTTTCCGGCCGCTTCTCCTTCACCCGCTGGATCACTTCCATGCCGTCGATGTCGGGCAGCCGCAGGTCGGCGACCATGAGGTCGAAGTGGTCCTTCGTCCAGAATTTATGCAGTGCGCTCCGCCCCGTGTCGGCCAGATCCACATCGTAGCCCTCTTCGGTCATCACCATTTCCAGCCCTTTGGCCACGCTGGCCTCGTCTTCCACCAAAAGGACGTGGGGCCGGTACATCGGCTCGCCCCGCGGCGCCGTTTGTGGGTGGTACATGGCGTTGCCTCCTTTCTTCGCTGTGCCCGCTGCCTGCGGATTGTTCTCCGGGTTCATGAAACCGACTGTTTGCCCTTTATTGAGCAAAAGGAATGCCACTGGGCGCCCGCCCGCAGAATAAGCGGATATCCATGCATAATCGACAGGTTGGCGACAGAGAAAGACTGCCGCATCGGTGTGCCGACAGAGCAATGGGTATGAGGGCCTATATAGGCGAGCCGGAAACATCATCATTTTGTCAGTTGCCTTGAACAGTTATGGGTGTATAATCGTATATACGGTGTTAGGGCCTGCCCAGGACAGGGCGGCGGTGAAAAAGGCGCCATTGAAAGGGGAACGCCATGAGCGATGACGTCAGCATCGAGAGCATTTACCGCCTGCTGCGGGACATCCACGCCTCGATCCACTCCGACACCCGGGTGAAGGACGTACTGGATATCGTTGTGAGAAAGGCGGTTCATGCGCTCAACGCCCGGGGCGCCGCGATTCGCATCCTGAACCTGGAAACCCATCAGCTGGAATTGTTCGCCGCTTACGGGGCCGGCGGTCTGGGGGATCGGCTCTTTGCCCGGGGCCCCATTTCCAATGAGAAGGTAATCACCGATCTCTCCCGTTCGAAGCGGGTCATCATCATAAAGGACATCCTCCATGACCCGCGTATTCAGTACCCCCAGTTGGCATGGGAGGAAGGATTCCGGATGGTGATCGACGCCCCGCTCACCATCGGCACGGACACCCTGGGCATCCTCCGGGTCTACTTCTCCGAAACGCGGGAATTTTCCGAGGAGGTGTTGCATTTCGTCACCATCATCGCGGAACTGGGGGCCTTCGCCATCGACCGGACGAAGCTCCTCGAGGAGCAGCAGTCGCGGTACGATCATCTGGCGCTGCAGACCGAGAAGCTCTCCGCCCTGGGGCGCATGGCCGCGGGCATCGCGCACGAGATCAACAATCCCCTCGCCGGGATCCTCCTGTTCAGCTCCAACATGCTCAAGAAAGTTCCCACGGAGGGACCCATCAAGGGGGGGCTGGAGCTCATCATTCAGGAGACCATGCGCTGCAAGCGGATCATCCAGGAGCTCCTGGAATTTTCCCGGGAGAGCGAACCGCGCATGACCCCGTCCAATGTGAACGAGATTATCGAAAAGACGCTGCACATCCTGGAGAATGAGTTCCGCCTCCGGCATATCACCCTGGAAAAGCAGCTGCCGGACAGGATCCCCGACGTGCTGCTGGACAGGGACCAGATCGGGCAGATTTTCGTCAACCTTTTGCTCAATGCCCTGCAGGCGACGGAGGATCACGGAGTCATCCAGGTCAGGAGCAGCATCACGCCGGACGGGGAGCGCCTGAAATGCGAAATCGAGGACAACGGGTGCGGTATTCATCCGGAACACATGTCAAAAATCTTTGAACCGTTCTTCTCCACAAAGCCGAAGGGGACGGGGCTGGGGCTGGCGGTGAGCTTCGGCATCGTCCAGAAGCACCGGGGCCGCATATACGCCGCCGGCGGCCCGGGAGGGAAGGGGTCCGTCTTCACGGTCGAGATCCCGATTTCCCCGCCTCCGCTGCCGGAGAAGCCCATGCAGGGAAGGAACCATGAAGCAAGCAAAAGCGAAAATCCTGGTCATCGATGACGAGCCTCTGATCTGCAAAGGGTGCCACCTCGTGCTGTCGGACGGGGACCACTGGGTGGACACCTGCCCGACCGGCCGGGAAGGCCGTGCCGCCATCGACGCGGGGACATACGATCTGGTCCTGCTGGACATGAAGCTGCCCGACACGGACGGGATGGAAATCCTGAAGGCCTACTCGAGGGCGAAACCGGATCTCTATTTCATCGTCATGACCGGTTACTCCACCGTTCAGAACGCCACAGAAGCCATGAAGGCGGGCGCTTTCGATTATTTGACAAAGCCCTTCACCGATGACGAGCTGCTCTTTACCGTTACAAAGGCGCTCGAGAAGAAACGGCTGACGGCAGAAAACCTGTCGCTCCGCAGGGAACTGCTGGACCGGTTCAGTTTCGACAACATCGTGGGAGAGGATCCGAACTTCGTGACGCTCTTCGAACAGATCGAGAAGGTGGCACCCACGGACAGCACGGTGCTCCTGTACGGTGAGAGCGGCACGGGAAAGGAACTGTTCGCCGGGGCCGTACACGCCCACAGCCGGCGGGCCGGCAGGCAGTTCATCGCGGTGGACTGCAGCACCCTGTCCCAGAGCCTGCTGGAAAGCGAGCTGTTCGGGCACGTGAGGGGCGCCTTCACGGGGGCCGTCCGCGACAAGGCAGGGATCTTCGAGGTGGCCAACGAAGGGAGCCTATTTATGGACGACGTGACCAATCTCGATCTCGAGATCCAGGGCAAGCTCCTGCGCGTGATCGAGACAGGCCAATACAAGCCCGTGGGTGCAAACCATTTCAAGAGCGCCGATGTGCGGATCATCGCCGCCACGAACCGGGATCTGCGGACCATGGTGGAGGAGGGCACGTTTCGGGAAGACCTCTTCTATCGGTTGAACGTGTTTCCCCTGTACATCCCGCCCCTCCGGGAGCGGAAGGGGGATATCCCCAAGCTGGCCTATCATTTCCTGAGGCGCTTCTGCCGCAAGACGGGGAAACGCATCGAGGGATTTTCCGACGATGCCCTGGAGACGCTGATGCATTACGAGTGGCCCGGCAACGTGCGGCAGCTCAAAAACGTCATCGAACGTCTGGTGATCATGGCCGACGAGCCGACGCTGGACATGCACGTCCTGTCCGACCAGCTGCATGCGAGGACCTATGGGAAGGGGGATCGCATCCCCGAAACCCTCGGCGAACTCCAGGCGCGCAAGAGGCATCTCGTCGACGAGATCTTTGGCCGCCTGCAGAAGGCCTTCCTCATCAAGGCGCTCAGGGCATCGGAAGGGAATGTGGCCCACGCCGCCAGGCGCGTGGGGATGCAGAGGCCGAATTTCTATGCACTCATGAAGAAGCACGGCATTCTCGCCGGCCAGTACAAGTCGGGAACCGGCAATCGCGCTGCGCGCTGATGCCGGAACGCAACAGCGGACCATTCAATTGCGAGGAAACCGGACAATTCTGTTTGCTCCAGATAACGATCAGTGAAAAACTTGACATGACGCCACGTTCCCGTTAGATTCAGCGCACCGAGACCCGGTGCCTTGGAAACAGTACGGTCACTCGTGCTGCCGGCCGCCTGTCGGGGCAGGGCGGCCCGGAACGACGCCCGAGTGCGCTGAGGGAGGGAATGTTCTCGCTCCACGATTACGTGAGGAAAGGACTGAGATCCATGTTCGAATCGATCAACCGATACGTCATCGCCACCCGTCCCTGGTCATTTACCATGTCGCTGATTTCCGTTTCCGTGGGGACGCTTCTGGCGGCCCGGGAGGGGCCTGTCTCCTGGCTCTGGTACGCCCTGACGGCGGTGGGGATCACCCTCTTCCACGCCGCGGCCAACGTGCTCAACGACTACTTCGACACCCGGTACATGGTCGACCAGGCGGATTCGCCGACGGCGAAATACCGACCCCAGCCGATCCTCGCGGGACTGCTGACACCCGGCCAGCTCCTGGGCGAGGCCGTTGTGCTGTACGCCCTGACACTGATCATCGGGCTGGCCATGGCGCTGCTGGTTTCCTGGCACATCCTCTGGATCGGTTTCATCGGGTTCCTGACGAGCGTCTTCTACACGGCCGGCCCCATCAAATTCAAATACCGCGCCTTCGGTGAGCTTGCCGTTTTCATGATGTGGGGACCGCTGATGATCGAAGGGGCCTATGCCGTGCAGCGTCGGGCACTTTCGGCCGAGGCCCTTCTCATTTCGATCCCCTTCGGGGTTCTCGTCTCGCTGGTGCTCTTCGCCAACAACATGAGGGACATCGACCATGATGCCCGCCAGGATGTGAAAACCCTCGCGATCCTTCTTGGAAAAAGCAGGAGTTACCAGCTTTTTACCGGCCTTGTCGTGCTGGCTTACGTGTATGTCCTGGGGATGATCATCACCGGCATCATGAGCCTGTGGGGATTGCTGATTTTTCTTTCCATTCCCCATGCGATTCGGCTGCTGAGGAACTTCAGGACAAAGATCCCCGATATGGCGGACGCCCTGACGGCCCAGTTTGACACCGTTTTCGGGATCCTTTTGATCCTGGCCATATTTCTGGAGGCGATTCTGGCGTAAACAGCCCCGGCGCACCATTCGAAGCAGCCCTATGAGACGCGTCCTGCATCCGGGAGGCCCTGAATCATAGATATTCGATGGACGATCACGCGACGCTAAGCCAGCTCGAAGAACTGGCGCAAAGACTCGGCATCACCGTCCGATATGAAGCCCTCAGGGGCGAAGGAGGGCCTCATCCCGGAGGGTTTTGCCGCATCCACGGCAGGGATGTGGTGATCATCAACAAAAAAGCGACGGGGTTGGAAAAAATCCACATACTGACCGATACCCTCAAGCGCTACGATTTGAGTCAAATCTACGTCCTGCCCCATCTGAGAGAGAGGCTGGACGTGAAAAACGGAGGTGAAAATCATAACCCATGCTGACGGTCGAAAAAATCGGCGGGACGTCCATGTCCCGCTTCCCGGACGTTCTGAACAACATCATCATCGGAAAGAGGAAAAAAAACGAATACTTCAACCGTATCTTCGTCGTTTCCGCCTACAACGACGTGACGAACTGGCTGCTCGAGCACAAGAAAACCGGCGCACCGGGCGTTTATGCGCACTTCGCTGAACAGCGGGGCTATCACGGTGCGTTGAAGGAGGTGCTGGGGAAGCTCGTCGAGATCAACGAGACCTTTGTGGAGATCGGATTGAATCTGGCCGAAGCGAATCAGTTCATTTCGGCCAGGATCCACCAGACCAAGAACACACTCGACAGCCTGGCCCATGTTCTTTCGTCGGGTTACGTGGACAGGCAGAATATCCTCCTGGCCGCCAGGGAGATCCTCGCGTCGGTGGGTGAGGCCCATTCCGCCTGGAACTCGGTGAACATCCTCAACAACAACAAGATCCCCGCCACCCTCGTCGACCTGAGCGGATTCCAGGATTCCGAGTTTCTTACCATCGATCAGCGGGTGCAGAAGGCCTTCAAGGAGATCGACTTCTCCCGGACCGTGACGGTAGCCACCGGTTACACCAAGGGCGTGGAGGGGATCATGCGGGAGTTCGACCGCGGCTACTCGGAGGTGACCTTCAGCAAGATCGCCGTGGAAGTGAAGGCCGCCGAGGCGGTGATCCACAAGGAGTTCCACCTCTCCTCGGCGGATCCCAAGATCGTGGGCATTGCCAAATCGCTCCCCGTGGCGTTCACCAACTACGACGTGGCCGACCAGCTGGCCGACATCGGGCTGGAGGCGATCCACCCGAAGGCCTCCAAGCCCCTTGAAAGGGCGGGAATCAACCTGCGGATCAAAAACACCTTCGATCCCGACCATCCGGGCGCGCTGATTTCCACGGACTACGTCGGTGGAGATCATCGCGGGAACCGACAAGGTGGTGATCCTGGAGGTCTATGATCCCTCCATGGTGGGAGAGGCCGGTTTCGACATGCAGATCATGGAGCTCTTCTACAAGCACCGTGTCAGCTACGTGGTCAAATCCACCAATGCCAACAGCATCTCCATGGTGATCTGGGAGAAGGACAAGAACAAGGGGCTGATCAGGGAGCTCAGGGAAAAATACCCCCGGGTGATCGTTCAGAACGTGGCGGTGGTCTGCGCCATCGGATCGAACATCGCCAAGCCGGGCGTGCTGGCCAAGGCGGCCGGGGCCCTTGCCGAGAACCACATCAATGTGGAGTGCATCTCGCAGTCCCTGCGCCAGGTGAACATCCAGTTCGTGATCCGGCGGGAGCACTACGAAAAGGCCGTCATCGCCCTCAACGACGCCCTCTGCGTGGATCAGAGCTGACCGCTGCCGGTGACCTCGTCGCAGGCCTTGACGCAGACGCTGCAGACCAGCCCCGCCTGGCGGTACGCCCGGCAGGCAAGCCGGTCGACGGCGTAGGGCTGCCCCGGGGGCGGCTCCTGGATCGCCTGCGCCGGACACAGGTCGATGCAGGCGTTGCACTGCGTGCACAGATCGTCGCTTGCGGGGGGCGTCTCTTCCACGGGCGCTTCGGTCAGCAGGCAGGCCAGCCTGACCCGCGGCCCGAAACCCGGCACGATGAGCAGACTGTGCCTTCCGATCGTCCCGATGCCGGCGGCGGCCGCCGCGTCCTTGTATGAAAA
>JBFMBA010000004.1:0-3847 GCA_040755475.1 Thermodesulfobacteriota bacterium | reverse complement strand
ACCCGGAAAAACTCTCCGGGCGCTATGACGGGTGGCAAGAGGCGCTTCAGAACCCTTCCTATCGGCGTTTCAAGGAAGAAATGGCGCGGGAAGGCGTTCTTATCTTCGATCCGGCCCCCCTGCTGATGGCGTCCAAGGCAAAGGAAGGTCATCCACAATATCTGGCGACCGATACCCACTGGCGACCCGAAGCCGTGGAGCGGGCCGCGGAAGCGCTGAAGGATTTCATCGGAACGCATGTGCCCCTCCCCCCCCTGCCCCTGCCCGGATACGGCGCCGAAAGGTCCGAGATCACCCAGCATGGAGATTTGGCCGTCATGCTCGGACTTCCCGCAAATCAAACCCTTTTCCCCAGGGAAACCGTTTCGATGCGCAAAATCCTCGGGGCCGGCGGGGGACCCTGGCAACCGCAGAAAACGGCGGATGTGCTGGTTCTCGGCGACAGTTTCAGCAACATCTATTCGCTCGAGGCCATGGGATGGGGCCAAGGGGGCGGCTTCATCGAGCAGCTCAGCTTCGCCCTCCAGCGGCCGCTGGACCGGATCACCCGCAACGACAACGCCTCCTTTGCCACCCGGGAGATCCTGGCCGCCGAACTGGCGAAGGGAAGGGATCGCCTGGCGGGAAAGCGGCTGGTGATCTATCAGTTCGCCGTCCGGGAACTGGCCGTGGGCAACTGGAAGCGGATCGACCTGAAGGCGGGGACCCCTCCGCCGGCGAACTATCTGGCCCTCCAGCCGGGGGGCGAACGGATCGTCCGGGGCAGGATCGAAGCGGTCTCCCCGGTGCCGAGGCCGGGCACGGTGGCTTACAAGGACCACATCATGGCGATTCACCTGACCGATCTGGAAGCGGACGGACGCCTTCTTGCCGGAACGGAGGCGATGGTCTATATGCGAAGCATGACGGACAACGTCTGGACGGCGGCGGCCCGGTACCGACCCGGCCAGACGGTGACGCTCCGCCTGATCGCCTGGTCCGATGTGGCCCCGAAATACGAGGGGATCAACCGCAGCGAACTGGACGATCCGGCCCTGCAGCTCGCCGAACCGGCCTGGGGTGAGGCGGTGAAGAACTGAGATGGGGCTTGTATTTCCCTTTCCCACGATGGGAGGATTGAGCGCTCTGAAAATCATAGTCCCTCCGCACGCTGGACATTTTTCGACCCTGCGCCTCCTCGCTTCGCTGCAAAGACGAAACTCGCGCTGAAGCGCTCAAACAGCCGTCTTTGCGGACGCTCCGCTGCGGGGGCAGGGGGCCCGAAAAATCTCCAATGCGTGTTCCGGGACATGATTCCCAGGTTACACCAGGTCTCTGATTTTGGATTCAGGAAGGGTGAAAGGGTTATACTGATGAGACGAAAAGGACTTTCTTTGCTTCTGGCGGGCATCGGCTTCTGGCTCATTGCCGCGAGCAGTTCGGCGGCAGGGGCGGAGCCGGTCCGGAAGGTGATCGACCAGTACGCCGCCCTGGCCCGGTCGGCGGAGCAGAAGGGGACCATTGCCGTTGCCGGCAAGGAGGGTTGGCTCTTCTTCGGCCCCGAGCTCCGCTTCGTATCGTCGGGGGTTTTCTGGGGGGCGCCGGCCGCGAAGGTCAGCCGGGCGACCAAACCCGAATTCGCCGATCCCCTTCCCGCCATAGTGGATTTTCACCGGCAGTTGAAAAAGATGGGCATCGAACTGCTCATGGTGCCCGTACCTCCGAAAAGCGTCATCTATCCCGACTTCCTGTCCGATCGGCTGACGATGGCCCGCGAAAAGCCGCCTGTGCGAATCGATACGGAATTACAGGCGTTTTATAGAATACTGGAGAAAGAGGGGATAGCGGTCCTCGACCTGACCCCCTATTTTCTGGCGAACCGTTTTCATGCCGACGGCGCGCTTTTTTGCAGGCAGGATACCCACTGGTCGGGAAACGGCGCCGTCCTGGCCGCGCGGAAGATACGGGAGGCGATCGATGGCCGGCCCTGGCTGAAGGCGATCCCGAAGACCGCCTATCAGTCGGTCTGGAAATCGGTTGCCATCGCGGGGGATCTCTGGCGGGGCGCAGGTGAAAAAGGGTTTCCGCAAGAGGTCCTGCCGATCCGCCAGGTGGGTCTAGCCGCGCCGGGAGGCCCCAAACCTGTTGCCCCCGATCTGAAAAGCCCGGTCATTCTGGTGGGTGACAGCCACAACCTCGTCTTCCACGCCGGGGATGACATGCACACCCGCGATGCGGGCCTCCCCGACCAGCTGGCCCTCGAGCTGGGGTTTTCGGTGGATCTGGCCGGCGTGCGGGGCTCCGGCGCCACACCGGCGCGGGTGAACCTGTTGCGGCGGGCGCAGCGGGATCCCGATTACTGGAAAAGGAAAAAGCTCGTCATCTGGTGCTTCGCCTCCCGGGAATTTACCCAGAGCGACGGCTGGAAAAAGGTTCCTCTGTCGCCATGAAAAAAACAGCCGCATGGCACGAGCTGGCGTGGAAAGCCGTCAGGGTTCTCAAAGACGACGGGATCATCAGGCTTTTCATCGTCCTGAAACACTACCTGTTCGGGATGGAGCGCCCGGAAGGCGGGTTATCGAAGTTCACGCCATCCTCCGGCACTCTGAAAAAATGGCGAAAAAGCAGCCGCTCCTTTCCATACCGGCCCAAGATCAGCATCCTTCTGCCGATCGGCAGCGGGAACCCGCAACGACTCGGTGCAACCGTCGATTCGGTCCTCAATCAGGCCTATGACCGTTGGGAGTTGTGTATGGCCGTCGACGGAGCGGCGCAGCCCTATGCATCTGAACTTATTGATTCTTATACGAAGAAGGATGGAAGGATCAGGTTTCAGCTCTTCGATCGCCCTCTTTGTGTTTCCGATCTTTCCAATGCCGCCATTGCGATGGCGACGGGCGAGTTCTGCGGATTTCTGAACCCGGGCGATGAACTGACGCTGTCGGCACTCTATGAGGTCGTCCATTTACTCAACATCAACAAGACCCGGGAAGCGGATTTCATCTACAGCGATGAGGTTCTCCTCGATGAATCCGGGGAGCCAGTCCAGACCCTGTACCGGACGGACTTCTCGATGGATTATCTGCTCTCCCATTGCTATATCGGCCATTTTTCCCTGGTCAGAACGGACCTCTTACATAAAATCGGGGGATTCCGGAGCGAACTCGACGCCTCGCGGGAATATGACCTGTTTCTGAGAATCGCTTCGGAGACAAAAGAGGTGGGGCATATACCCAAAATTCTCTATCTCCGGCGGCAGCAGGATGCACACGCAGGGGACGCGCCGAGCTCGGAGGTCATGGTTGCCGACCAAAGAGCGATCCGGGACTTTCTGGAAAGGGAGGGCATCGACGCAGAGGTGCACGCCGCGGAACATGCCCATTTTTTCAGAGTGCAGCGAAGGATCATCGGGAACCCGAAAATATCGATCATCATCCCGACCAAAGACCGGGTCGATCTGCTGAAGCGCTGCATCCGTAGCATCGAAGAGAAGACGCTTTACAGGAATTACGAAGTGATCATCGTCGACAATGCCAGCCGTCAGGCCGATACGCTCGAATTCCTGGCCCACCTGCAGTGCCGCTCCCCAATCTACCGGGTGGTGTCATTCACGGAGGCGTTCAACTTCTCGCGGCTGAACAATGTTGCCGTTCGCTGCGCCGTCGGGGAGCATCTGCTTTTCCTGAACAACGACGTCGAGGTGATCACGCCCGGGTGGCTCGAGGCGATGCTCGAGCATTCCCAGAGGGACGAGGTCGGCTGCGTCGGGGCCAAACTGCTCTATCCCGACGGGAAGATACAGCATGTGGGCGTTTTAATAGGCATGTACGGAGGTGCCGATCACATCTACAAAGGGCACGATTCGGAC
>JBFMBA010000003.1:0-4824 GCA_040755475.1 Thermodesulfobacteriota bacterium | reverse complement strand
AGGCCCGTGCCGAACAGCTCCGGTCTTTTGCTGGTCTTCCGGGTGTAGTCGTAGGCCATGAACACGGCAATCGGCCCGCCGGCGCCGGGCAGAAATCCGGTGAAGGTGCCCACGACGCTGCCGATCATGACGGCGACACGGCAGGTTTTGATATCTTCCCAGCTCGGAAAGACCTTCCTCAGGCTGAGCACCGCCTCCACTTTTTGCATATTGGACGACGGGTCTTTCAGGGTATTGACCAGCTCCGGAAAGGCAAAAATGCCGACCAGGGCGGGAATCAGGTGGAATCCGCTCAGGAGCTCCGGGTTGTCGAAGGTGAAGCGGCCGATTCCCCGGATCGGATCCTGGCCGATGGTGCAGAGGATCAGCCCCAGCACGGCCGAGAGAAGCCCCTTCGCCACCGACTTGACGGAAAAACTGCTGATGATCGACAGGCCGAAAAAAACCAGGGCGAACAGCTCGGGTGTTCTGAACTGAAGCGCCACACTGGCCAGTTGGGGGGCAAAGAAACTCAGACAGAAAAAGCTGAACAACCCGCCCACAAAACTGGCGAATATGGCGATTCCCAGCGCCCGGGCGCCCTCACCGCGCTTGGCCATGGGATGGCCATCGAGCAGCGTCGCCGCGGCCGACGGACCGCCGGGAATGTTGATCAGTGTGGCCGAGAAGGCGGACCCGGTGAAGCCGCCGGTGTAGATCCCGAAGAGCAGGGCGACGGCGACGCTCGGGCTCAACACAAAGGTGAGCGGGAGAAAAACGATCGTCGCCGTGGTGGTGGTCAGCCCCGGAATCATCCCGAAAATAATGCCGGCGATGGAACCCGCGGCCATCGCCAGGATGTTAAAAGGCTGGATCGATTGCAGCAAACCTTGAAAGAATTCCGGTGCCATTTAAAATACCCCCTCCAGCAGCCCCAGTTTGGGAAGCGGAATCTGGAAAAGCTCCTGAAAAAAGAGAAGAATCAGTAGGGGGATCACCGAGGAGAACCCCACAATCCACACGGGACGGCGCTCGCCGCAGAGCCACATCATGCTGGCGAAGAGCAGAAAGGAGGAAATCAGAAAGCCCAGATAGGGGATGATAATAAAATAGGCCAGCACGAGGGCAAGGCCGATCACCGATCGGATCCCTCCGGACGTGACCTGAAAGGCAAAGCGTTTGGGCAGGGCCTTGCCCCGGATATCCTGCACCAGGATGGTGACCGCAAGCAACAGGATCAGGATGGTGAGCAGCGAGGGGAAGAGGGACAGGCCGGGATCTCCCAACGCCGACGCCGAGGGTTGCCGGTACGCCAGATATCCGTACCCCAGGCCGAAGGCGATCACTATGAGCGCCGCGAGCCGATTTGGTGTCATCATTATCCTCCGGAGAAAACAGTGGTGGATTTCTGTCGCAATGCAAACACCCCCTATCCGGACTGCCCGGGCAAAGGATTCCCCCTGCGCCGGGCGAACGCCGGCCCGACATGACCCCCTGCCCTGCAGACCGCCTGGTTCGGCCTTCACCTGCTGAAGCGGCGCCTCCCCAGGCGGTCCGGTGCACGGGTATGGTTGGAGGGTGAATTGTTATTTTTTCCCGGACCGATAGAGGCCGGCCTTCTTCAGGATATCCTTGATCTGGCCGTCCGTCTTGGTCAGGTATTTCGTGAAATCGGCCCCGCTCATGGGTTCGATGTCCAGCCCCGTTTTCACGCCGAGATCCGCCATCGCTTTGGTCTTGGCCACCTGCATCATGGCACTCTCGATCTTGGCCCTCACCTCGGCGGGCGTACCCTTGGGGACGCTCACGCCGCGGAACAGTTCCAGTACCACGTCGTACCCCAGCTCCTTCATGGTGGGAACGTCGGGGTAGGTTTTCATCCTTTTCTCTCCCGTGGAAAGCAGAACGCGGACCTTCCCCGCCTTGACCAGATCGATGACCATGGACGACACGGTGCTGTTGATGTCCACTTCGCCGGACAGCAGTCCGGTGCTCGATCGCACGCTTCCCAGGGGCATGTGGTTTACCGTAATGCCGGCGTACTGCGCAACCGCCTCGGCGACCAGATGGGTCGAACTGCCCGTGCCGGAGTTGGAGAGCTTGAACTTCCCGGGGTTCGCTTTCGCGTCGGCGATGAACTCCTTCATCGTTTTCCATTTCGCATCGGCCCGCACCGTGATGATCATGGGCTGGGTCATGATCTGGGCCACATGGTCAAAAGCGGTGAAGTCAAAGGGAACGTTCCCGATGTTCGTGCTTGTGAGGATCGACATGGAGTTCCAGGCGAGCGTGTGGCCGTCGGGGACGGCATTTTTCACGTAGGTGTAGGACACGGCTCCGCCTCCGCCCGGCTTGTTCAACGGTACGATCGGCTTACCCAGGACCTTCGTCAATTCCGAGGCGAAGACACGCCCCTCGATGTCCGGTGCACTCCCTGCCTCCATGTGAATGACCAGTTCAACCGCCTTCGTCGGATACTGGGCCGACGCGGGTTGGGCCGTCAATCCCCAAACCAGAACAACTGCCATCGTGACTGCCAATACAAACCGTCTCGCCATCATCCTCGCCTCCTTATGAAATTTGTGGGAAAGTATGACCACATCGGCAGGCAGTGTCAAGGATTATTTGGCCTGACAGTCTGCATTGGCCTGCGAGACAAATCTCTTGACATCCTTACCTGCTTCGCCTATTGCTACAGGCCTGCGAGCGGGCTCCCCGCCACGATGAACCCAGGCGGGGAGCCCGCGCCGGTTCCACAGTTACCCACCGAACCGAAAGGGAAGAGAGAGGATGACAATCGTCAAAACCGTCTGCGGTGCCTGCGCCCAGAATGATTGCGGCATGGACGTCCATGTGGAAAAGGGACGGATCGCCCGGATCGCAGGTATGAAGGAGCATCCCTATAACCGGGGGACCCTGTGCCCCAAGGGGCTGGCATCCGCCCAGACCGTCCGGGATCCCCAGCGGTTGAAATACCCGCTCAGGAGAATCGGAAAAAGAGGCGAAGGGAAGTGGGCGCGCATCTCCTGGGAGGAGGCTCTCGATGCCATCACGGAAAAACTGCTTGCGCTGAAGAAGGATTTCGGCCCCGAGTCCCTGGGCATGTTTCGCGGCGCGGGCCCCGGCTGGGGAGGCAGCTGGGTCTACGCGCAGCGGTTCATGCACGCCTTCGGATCCCCCAACTACGCCACCCAGGTCCACCTCTGCTTCGGACCCCGGGCCGTGACGATGGCGACGACGTACGGTGCGGTACCGGAGGCGGATTTCGACAACGCCGCGCTGATCATCCTCTGGGGGTCGAACCCTGTGGAGACCTCCCTGCCCAACTACGGGCGACGGGTCATCCAGGCCAAAAGCCGGGGCGCGAAGCTTGTCGTCGTCGACCCCCGCTTCACCAAAAGCGCCTCCAAGGCGGACTGGCACATCGCCCCCCGTCCGGGAACGGACGGCGCATTGGCGCTGGGACTGGCCCATGTGATGATCCGGGAGAATCTGTACGACCAGGCTTTTGTCCACCGGTACACCCATGGATTCAAGGAATACGCTGCCATGGTCCGGGAGTACCCGCCGGAGCGAGTCTCCGAAATCACCACGGTTCCCGTGGAGACCGTCGAGCGGCTCGCCCGCCTGTACGCCTCCACAAAACCCGCCGCCCTGATGGCGGGAAACGGCGTGGAGCAGCTGACCAATACGATGCAGACAATGCGGGCGATCCAGATCCTGCCGGCCCTGACGGGCAACCTGGGCGTCAAGGGGGGGTATGTCTTCACCCCCAACGTTCCCTGGTCAGACATGCCGCTGAAGATGAAACACAGCCGCGAGCTGGTCGGCAAGTCCGTTTCGAAGCACAACCTGTTCTCCGGCTTTTCCATTGTATACCCGGACCTGCTGGACGCCATCGAAACGGAAAAGCCCTACCCCATCAAGGCGGTCATCTGTCTCGCGGCGCCCCTCACGGTCCTCCCCCAGGGAAATCTGTACCGTGAGATCCTCAAGGAGAAGCTGGACCTCTTTGTCGTCCATGACCTCTACATGACCACCGAAGCCGAGATCGCCGACATCGTTCTGCCCGCCGCGAGCTTTCTGGAGTGTTCCCGCCTGCGCTCCACCCGCTACAAGGCCGATCCCTATACCCAGCATATCGCCCTGCAGAACCGGGTGGTGGATCCCGTCGGGCAAAGCCGTCCGGACGAGGAGCTCTTCTTCGAGCTGGGGCGGCGCCTGGGGATGGCGGAGCTGTTCCCCTGGCAGGACGCCCGTGAGGCGGCTGGAGCCGCCATCGAATCCCTCGGATTGACCCTTGCGGACCTGACGGACAACCCAGGCGGCAAAGAGTGGCGTTATCCCGAGGAGGAGGTCCTGAAGTGTTACGAAAAGGAGGGGTTCAATACCCCCACCAGAAAGGTGGAGCTCTACAACACGACCTTCGAGAATAACCGGTACGACCCGCTGCCCCGCTACGTGGAGCCGGCGGAAAGTCCCCTGTCGCTGCCCGATCTGAGCCGGGAGTTTCCCCTGATCTGCGTCAACGGCATCAAGAGCGTCCTGTACTCGCACACCCAGTTCCGCACCCTCTCCCTGCTCCGTGACATCGTCCCCGATCCCTGGGTGGAGCTGCATCCGGACAAGGCGGCGGAGCTGGGCATCGGCGAGGGCGATCTGGTCCTGATGACCTCGCCGCGGGCGCAGATCCGCATCAGGGCGAAGATTTCCGCGGGCGTTCCATCGCCGGGCACCGTCTTTTCCACCTACGGCTGGGGTCAGGCCTACGTGGGGGGGCCGGTGACGAACCATCTGAGCCCGAGAGAGCCCCGGGACCCGATCTCCGCCTCCACGGGCAGCCAT
>JBFMBA010000002.1:0-6996 GCA_040755475.1 Thermodesulfobacteriota bacterium | reverse complement strand
GTATCCAGCCCCTTGAGGGGATGGTTCTTTGCGTACATCGCCTTGAGCTTTTTTGCGCTCACGCCGGGATACAGGGCGTCGATCGCGGCCCGGCTCCTGTCCAGGGGCGCCTCCTCGATCCGGTAGTCGGCGCTGCCCAGGCCGTTGGCTACGGCGCCGTAAATCTGGGCCTCGATGTCCTTTCCCTTGATGAGGTTGAGTTTCTTCGCGCCGGTGGCCAGGGCGCCGAACTCCTCCGCCTCGGAGTTGAGAAGCCCCGGGGCGGCGTTCATCATGTCGATGCAGGCCTTGTCCACGGCCACCGGATCGTAGGACGCCAGGATGCCCAGCCCGTTGACGATGGGGGTGTCGGTCCATCCGTAGCAGTCGCAATTGGGGCTGATGTCCATGGCGAAATTGAGGAAGAAGGCCTTCCCTTCCTCCTTGGTCATCATGGCGGCCAGCGCCGAGTCGGCGATGCGGCGTCCGAGTGCGGGCAGGTGGTCGAAACGCTGGATGCTCTTGACGCCCGCCAGATTCACGCAGAGATTGGCGCAGGCAAAGCAGTAGACGCAGCTCTCCATGTCCAGCTCCAGGCCCTGGTCCGTCACTTTGATCGACCCTTCGGGGCAGCAGTCCTCGCAGACCTGCCACCACTCGCAGCGCCTTCCCGGGCAGAGTGCGGCGTCGACGACCGGTTTGTCCCCGGCGAGGGCGCCGTGCAGGTTCATCTTGCCCCGCTTGCTCGCCCCGCCGACGCCGATATTCTTCAGCGAGCCCCCGTATCCGCCGGCGGGATGTCCCTTGAAATGGGCCACCGACAGGAGCGCGTCGGCATCGGCGATGGCGCGGGCCACGAACTGCTTTTTCAGGTAGTTCCCCCGTTCCTGCAGGTCGACGACCACGTCATCGGTCCCCAGCCAGCCGTCGGCAATCACGATCGGGCAGCCGACGGTGCCCTGGTTGAAACCGTTTCGGCCGGCGGTCTCGAGGTGATCCATCGCCAGGGTGCGGCTGATCCAGGGGTGGTAGGGCATCGTCGTCGTGTCGGTGACGAAGGGCCGTAGCCCCCTTTCCTTCAAAAGGTCGACCAGGGCGCTGACGATCACCGGCCGCAGATATCCCGTGTTGTACGCCTCGCCCATATGGGTCTTCAGCGCCACGATATCGCCCCGCGTGAGCCGGTCCAGCCAGCCGGAACGCTCGATGATCTGGCGGCCCTTGATGGCCGTCGACTCGAGAAACCGCCTGCCCCGGGCGTCCATGTACCAGACTGTCGATGGGCCCATGATTCCTCCTTTTTCTCATTCAGGCGAAAAGCCCCGTCTTGGCGAATGCATCGATTTCGCTTTCGTCATATCCCAGTTCGCGCAGGACCTCCCCTGTGTGCGTGCCGGCGGGGACCCCGACCGACCGGTATTCGGGCGGCGTTGCCGAATAGCGGATCGGGTGGCCGAGCTGTTTCACCGTTCCGCCCCCGGGCAGGCTCACCTCCACGACCAGGCCCCGCGCCTGGACATGTGGATCGCGGAGTGCTTCTCCGAGCCCGAGGACCGGCTCCACGCAGGCATCGACCTTTGCGAACAGGGCCATCCATTCGGCCAGCGTCTTGGTTCTGAGCATCGCCCGGACCTCTCCCTTGACGCGGGGCAGATCGGGGGGAGCGATGCCGCCGGCAATCAGATCGGAGCGGCCGATGGTCTGGCAGAAGGCGGCGAAGAACTGCGGCTCCAGGCCCCCGAAGCTGAGGTACTCGCCGTCCTTCGTTTCGTAATAATCGTATAGCGATCCGCCGTTGAGCATTCCCTCCTCGTGACGAATTTCCGCACCGTCGGCCAGATAAGCGGCGCCGGCCAGGGCGTTGAAGGCGATCACCCCGTCGGTCATCGAAACGTCCACATGCTGGCCTTCGCCGGTCTTCTGCCGGTGGACCACCGCCGCCAGGATGCCGATGATGGCATTGTTGGACCCCGAGGCGACGTCGGCGATCTGGATTCCCATCAGGCACGGCCCGGTGTCCTTCCGTCCCGAGCAGGCGGCGACCCCGGAGCGGGCCAGGTAGTTGATGTCGTGCCCGGCGCGGTGCTTCATGGGGCCTGTCTGGCCGTAGCCGGTGAGGGAGCAGTAGATGAGGGACGGGTTAATGCTCTTCAATGTGTCGTAGTCCAGCCCGAACTTTCCCATGACGCCGGGGCGGAACTGCTCGATGAGGATGTCATGGGTTTCGAGCAGCTTCCGCACGACCGCACCGGCCCGCGGATTCTTGAGGTTCATGGCCAGGGAGCGCTTTCCCCGGCCGAGCGTGGCGGTCGCGCAGGAAATAGCCGTGCCGGGGAGGCAAGGGGGCATGAAGTCCGCCAGATCGGGACGGGATGGCGAAACGATTCGCAGCACGTCCGCCCCCAGGTCCGACAGCACCATCGTCGCGTAGGGCCCCGGAAGGAGCGTCGTGAAATCGAGAACCTTCAGTCCTTTGAGCGGTCCGGCCATTTCCTTCTCCTTGTTTCGACCCTTTTTCCCCGATCGGCCGGGTGTCGACACAGGTCTCTTCGGCAGGGCGCATCAAAGATGGTCCGAAAACCCTCAAAAACATGATCTTCGGCGCGCTGGGCCTGTTCGGACCGGCCAAATCCCTGCATCGCTGCAAAGACGGCAACCGCGCTTCACGCTCGAACCAGTATCGTTGCAGGCGCTGCGCCGGGTGGGGGCGGGAGGTCCCGAAGCATCTGCCATGTGCGCCTACGGAATCCTTTTTTCAAGGTATCGTGAGAATAAGTAATGCGATCCGGCATGTCAAGGTGATTTTGTGAAAAAGCCGATATTGATTGACATGTCAATCAATATCGGCTATGGAGCAATCATGGACAAAACGAACCGCGAACGGATCATCATCGACGCCGCGCTGAAGGTCTTCAGCCGAAAGGGGTATGCCGACACCCGCATGGCGGACATCGCGCGGGAGGCCCGGATGTCCTACGGGCTGGTCTATCATTACTTCGAAAACAAGGAGAAGCTCTTCGAGGCCATCGTGGATGGGTGGTGGAAGGGTTTCGATGACGCGCTGGCGGCGCTCGGGAAAAGCCGGGCCTCGACCGAAGTGAAGCTGACGGGGATTATCGGCTACCTCCTGGACGTGTACCACGACGAGCCGGACCAGATCGCCCTGTTCGTGACCGAGGTGTCCCGGGGATTCGTCTATCACGCCCACAGCAAGGGCCAGGACAAGTTCAACCGGCTGTTCGCCCTCTGCCGCGAGATCATTCAGGAAGGACAGTCGAAGGGCCGCCTGCGCGGCGACATCCCGGCGCGTTACCTCACGTACGTCTTTCTCGGCGCCATCGACACCTTTCTGTCCGTCATGATACTCGGGAAGGAGCCGCTGACGGCGCGGCGGCAAAAACGGATCAGCGACGGGATCATGAAGGTGTTTCTCCACGGGGCGGTGGCCGGACAGGGTTGACGAGCCTTGCCGGGACCGGCCCGGTAAAGGCGGCTGTGCGGGAGCAAGGCAGGTGCGTCCTTCTGGTGTTGCGCCTTGTGCAGGTCTGAAAAAGCGGGCTCTGCGGGGGCGATCCGGGTCCGGCATGCGGAGAGAACGGGATTGTAACGGCTCACTGAAACCCATGACGAGGTCGTCAACCTATGGAAGTGATCGAAACGAGCGTGGACAAGTCGAATCCCGAGTATCTGGAAAACTACGGCCGCATGGAGGCGATGGTCGCCCGCCTCAACGAGGAGCTCCGAATCGCCCGGGAGGTGAGATCGGATAAGGCCCTGGCCCGCCTGGCCGAGCAGAATAAGCTTCCCGTGCGCAAGCGGCTCGAGCGGCTCCTGGATACAAACGCCCCGGTCCTGGAGATCGCGCCGCTCGCCGCCTACGACATGTACGACAAAGGCGTCCACGGGGCGGGAAGCGTGGTCGTCATCGGCGTCATCCACGGCCGGGAAGTGCTGGTCTCGGCCAGCGATCCCACCATCAAGGGAGGCACCATCTACCCGATGGGGGTGAAAAAGGCCCTCCGCTGCCAGACGATCGCCATGGAGAACCGCCTCCCCCTGATCAACCTGGTCGATTCCGGCGGGGCCTATCTGCCCCTGCAGTCCGAGGTGTTTCCGGACCTCGATGACGGAGGCCGTATCTTCTACAACCAGGCGATCATCAGCAAGATGGGGATACCGCAGATCACCGCCGTGATGGGTCTGTGCACGGCGGGGGCGGCCTACATCCCGGCCATGAGCGACGAGGTGGTTCACGTGAAGGGGACCGGGGCGATCTTTCTCGGAGGCCCTCCGCTGGTGCGGGCCGCCACGGGCGAGGTGGTGACGGCGGACGAGCTCGGAGGGGCGGATCTGCACTGCCGCGACAGCGGCGTTTCCGACTACTGGGCCGAGGACGACGCCCACGCCCTCCAGATCGTCCGGCAGATCGTCCGAGGGCTTCCCGGTCCGGACAAATCGCGCCTCGCCGTCCGACCCCCGCGTCCCCCCCTCTACGATCCGAAGGAACTCTACGGGATCGTCCCCCGCAGCCTGAGCACGCTCTACGACATCCGCGAGGTGATCGCCCGGATCGTCGACGGCAGCGAATTTCTGGAATTCAAGGCGCTCTACGGGCCCACCCTCGTCTGCGGCTGGGCCTATATCCACGGCTACCCGGTGGGGATCCTCGGCAACTACGGGGTCCTTTTTTCCAACAGCGCCCTGAAGGCGACGCAGTTCATCGAGATCTGCGACAAACGCGGCATCCCGCTCGTCTTTCTCCAGAACATCACCGGTTACATCGTCGGCCGGGAGTACGAACGGATAGGGATCACCAAGGACGGCCATAAAATGGTCAATGCCGTGGCCACCGCGACAGTCCCGAAGTTCACCGTCATCGTCGGGGCCTCCTTCGGCGCCGGCAATTACGGGATGTGCGGCCGGGGGTATTCGCCGCGCTTCCTCTGGATGTGGCCCAACGCCCAGATCGGCGTCATGGGGGGCGAACAGGCGGCCAACGTCCTGGTCTCCGTGAAAAACGACCAGCTCGCCCGGGAGGGGCAGCCCCCCCTCGCCGAGGAGATGGTCCGGGCGATCAGGGAGCCGATCGTCGCGATGGCCGAGAAGGAGGGCAACGCCTACTACTCCACGGCCAACCTCTGGGACGACGGGATACTCGATCCGGCAAAGACGCGGGATGTCCTGGGGCTGGCTATTTCGGCCTCGCTCAACGGCCCGATTCACAGCGGCCCCCAGGGGCATGGGCTGTTCCGCATGTAGAAGGAGAGAGCTTTGGAAATCACGGTCCCTCGGCACGCTGGACCTTTTTCGACCCTGCGCCTCCTCGCTTCGCTCAATGGAAAATTTGGGACAGCTCCCCTATTTTCCTGCGGTAAAATTGGGGAGCTGTCCCCATTTTCCATAAAGGCACTGCGCTGCGGGGGCAGGGGCCCCGAAAAATCTCCAATGCGTGCTTTCGGGACATGATTTCCAAATGACTCAAAGGTCTCAAGGAGACGCCATGTTCGGGAAGATACTGATCGCCAACCGGGGGGAGATCGCTGTCCGTATCATGCGGACCTGCAGGGAGATGGGGATCGCGACCGTGGCCGTCTATTCCGAGGCGGACCGGAGCGCCCTCCACGTGGCCGCCGCCGACGAGGCGATCTGCATAGGCCCTTCGGCGCCTCGGGAGAGCTACCTGAACATCGAGACGATCCTCGGCGCCGGCCGGGCGAGCGGAGCCGGGGCGATTCACCCCGGCTACGGCTTCCTGGCGGAAAACGGCGCCTTTGCCGATCGGTGCGAGGCGGAGGGGTTCCGGTTCATCGGCCCTCCCGCAGCGGTGATCCGCGCGCTGGGTGATAAAACGATCGCCCGGCGCCTGATGCTCCGTGGGGCCGTGCCGGTGATCCCCGGAACGACGGAGCCGGTGGAGGATCCGGCCGGCCTCGCCGGGCAGGCGCGGGGGATCGGCTATCCGGTCCTGCTGAAGGCCGCCGCCGGCGGGGGCGGCAAGGGGATGCGGGTCGTCTCCGGCTCGGAGACGCTCAGAGAGGCCTTCGACGAGGCGGCGAGCGAGGCGAAGAGCGCCTTCGGCAGCGGCGAGATCTACCTGGAGAAATACCTCGAGCGGCCGCGCCACGTGGAGATACAGATCCTGGCCGACGCCCAGGGCCAAATCGTCCATCTGGGCGAGCGGGAATGCTCACTCCAGCGCCGCCACCAGAAGATCGTCGAAGAATCCCCCTCGCCCGCCCTGACCCCTGAGCTCCGCGAGGCGATGGGGGAGGCGGCGATCGGCGCAGCCCGGGCGGCCGGCTACGTCAACGCGGGCACCGTGGAATTTCTTCTGGACGCGCAGGGGCGGTTCTACTTTCTGGAGGTGAACACCCGGCTGCAGGTGGAGCATCCCGTCACCGAGATGGTCACCGGCATCGACCTGGTCCGGGAGCAGATCCGGATCGCCGCCGGCGAGCCCCTCGCATTCCGGCAGGAAGATGTCCGGCCGCGGGGCCACGCCATCGAGTGCCGCATCTACGCCGAAGATCCCGAAAGAGGCTTCCTCCCCTCACCCGGGCAGATCCTCTGCCTCAAAGAGCCGGCCGGGCCGGGGATCCGGGTTGATTCGGGTATTTACGGCGGCTGTACGGTGCCCACGGCCTATGACCCGATCCTGAGCAAGCTGATTGTCCACGCCGGGGACCGGCCGGCGGCGATCGAGCGGATGGCCCGTGCGCTCAGCGAATATGTTGTTTTGGGGGTCAGGACCCCGGTCGATTTCCTCCTGGACGTGATCCGTTCGGACCCGTTCCGCGACGGACAGACCCACACCCGCCTGATTGACGAGCACTTCGCCGGCTGGAAACCCTCTCTGGGACGGGCGGATATGGCCTGCCTGGCCTACGCGGCCAAACGGCTATCCCCCCGAAAGGCGGCCGCGAAGGAGGCGGTGAGCGAAAAGAATGCCTTTGCGTCCCCCTGGGAGACCCTGGGCGGCTGGAAATTGTAAGGAGAAACTCGAAAAAGTACCCATAA
>JBFMBA010000001.1:0-6986 GCA_040755475.1 Thermodesulfobacteriota bacterium | reverse complement strand
CCCGCGCCGTCGGGACGCCCGGTCCGCTCCCCCTTGCTGGCGGGCCGGGGGACCGGGTCTTTCACGGTCTCACATCTTGTATTTTCCGAAATCCTCTGGGGACAG
This sequence comes from Thermodesulfobacteriota bacterium, assembly GCA_040755475.1. Lineage (GTDB taxonomy): Bacteria > Desulfobacterota > Syntrophia > Syntrophales > UBA5619 > JAKAFS01. The sequence goes on along the minus strand of JBFMBA010000001.1, from coordinate 6,881 downwards.
GTTTTCAAGGAATTCGGCCAGCTTTTCCTTCTTCAGGCGGTCGAGATCGGTCATCTTCGTGCCGAAGTCCACATTGCGGGACTTGTCGATCACCTTCTCGTCGACGAATATGGGTGCGCCGGCCCGCAGGGCAATGGCAATGGCATCGCTCGGGCGGGCATCGACGACGATCGGCTTCCCGTCCCGCAGCAGATGGATATTGGCAAAAAACGTGTTGTTGCGCAAGTCGTGGATATCCACCCGAACCACCTCGGTGTTGAGGAGCTTCACGATTTCGTTGAGCAGATCGTGGGTCATGGGGCGGGAAAAGGTGATCTTCTCGATCTGGGAGGCGATCGCGCTCGCCTCGAAAATCCCGATCCAGATGGGAATCGCCTTCTTCTCTTCCAGATCCTTCAGTATCACAATCGGGGTATTGGTGATCGGATCCATGGTCAGGCCCGAAACCCGCATTTCAATGAACATCCGCCGCTCCTTTCGCCACCGTCATACCGCGCAGGGAATGAGGGAATGCGTCGGTAATTCTCACGAACACCGTCTTTCCCACCAGGTCCCGGCCTCCCCCGAAGTTGACGATCCGGTTCCCCCTCGTCCGGCCGCTCACCTCCTCGGAGGCCTTCCGGCTCGGTCCTTCAACCAGCACCTCTTCGGTCCGCCCGATGCAGGCCCTGTTCTTCTCGAGGGTGTAGCCCGCCTGCAGGTCCTGGAGTATCTTCAGCCTTTCCCCCTTCATTCGCGCGGATACCTTTCCATCCATCGAAGCGGCAGCCGTTCCCTCCCGCACCGAATACTGGAAAGAAAAGAGATTGTCAAACCGAACCTCCCGCATGAGCGCCAGCGTCGCCTGAAAGTCGGCCTCCTCCTCGCCGGGGAATCCCACGATCACGTCCGACGTGATGCTGATCCCCGGACAGGCCCGCCTGAGCGCATCGACTTTCTCCAGGTACATCCCGGCCGTGTATCCCCGGTTCATCCCTTTGAGAACGCGGTCGGATCCCGACTGCACCGGCAGGTGGATGTGCTCGCACAGGGGCGCTATCCGCCCGAAACAGTCGATCAGCCGCTGCGACAGGTCCTTCGGGTGCGACGTGGTGAAGCGGATCCGTTCGATCCCGGGGATATCGCCCAGGGCAGCGATCAGTTCGGCAAAATCCCGGCCTTCGCCTCCCTTTTGCCCGTACGAGTTCACGTTCTGGCCCAGAAGCGTCACCTCGCGGATCCCCCGGCGCGCGAGGTCGCCGACCTCGTCGACGATATGGGCCAGCGGCCGGCTCTCCTCCGGCCCCCGGAGGCGCGGCACGACGCAATAGGCGCAGGCGTTGTCACAGCCCTGCATGATCGTCACAAAGGTGCTCACCGCTGCCGCCGCGGGCTGCGCCGGGATGGCGAGCGACGGAACCCGGTCACAGAAATCCGTCTCGACCTGCCTGGCGCCCCGCCGTTCCAGGGCTTCGACCAACGCGGGCAGACGGTGAATCTGATGGGTGCCGAAAACCAGGTCCAGACACGAGGCCCTGCGAAGGAACGTCTCGCCGCCCTGCTGCGCCATGCAGCCGCCGACGCCGATCATCAGTTGCGGCTTTTTGTCCTTCAGCGCCCCAAAGCGGCCCAGCTGGCTGTAGACCTTCTGCTCCGCCTTTTCACGGATGCTGCACGTGTTCACGATGATCAGATCGGCCAGCGACGAATCGTCCGTCCGGTCGTACCCCGAGTCCCTCAGCACGGCCGCCATCTTCTCCGAATCCTGAACGTTCATCTGGCAGCCGAAGGTTTGTATGTAGAGCTTCTTTTTCTCCAAGCCGTTATTCCATCCTAAAACATCATAAGTTTTGAATAATATATGGAAGGGGGATAGTCAACACCTTTTTCTGGCAATTGACAAAACCGCATTCCTGCGTCATAGTGCCCCGACCCCGGCATTGAACCGGAAAGGAGACGGATCCGATGAGACTCTCATGGGATGATTATTTTCTGAAGATGGCCGAAACCGCCTGCCTGCGATCCACCTGCCTGCGCGCCCAGTACGGGGCTGTCCTCGTGAAGAACCACACGCTCATCAGCACGGGTTACAACGGCGCCGCGGCGGGTGTACGAAGCTGCCTGGAGCTGGGCGAGTGTGTCCGCGAGCGGCTCAACATCCCCAGCGGCAAAAACTACGAGATCTGCCATTCGGTCCACGCCGAGGCCAACGCCATCATCCGCGCCAGCTTCGACCTGATGAACGACGCCACGCTCTACATTTACGGCGCCCAAAAGGACAAGGCGCGAAGCGGGAGGCCCTGCTTCATGTGCTGGCGGATGATCTTCAACGCCGGTATCGGCAAGGTCGTGTTCCTCGATGACGAGGGGCGCAAGCAGACCGTCAACGTCAATGTCGTCGACCGCGGCAGGATCCTCTCCTACGCCGTGCAGGACAGCTGACGATCCCATAAACCTATTACATTTTGAAAAGGAGGGCACACCATCATGCAGGCAATGTTCACGTTAACTTCTTCGGAATCGAAGAGGCTGATCGGCAAAGGGGTCGCCGCGCTGCCGGAAGTCCAGCAGGCGAAGGACAAGGGCTATCTGGTCGTGGGCCGCGGCTCCACGAACGCCTATATCATCGAAGAGCTCATGGGCGCTAAAATGGACAAGGAGCGATACATCGCCGGCCAGATCATCCGGGGGGTCCTGTGCGTCCTTGGACCGGACCAGAGGAACAAACCGGTGACCTTTCACAAGGGTGAAATCGAGGCGGTGGAGCCAGGTTCGGTGATGGAAAAACTCGTGCCCGGCGATATCCTCATCAAGGGGGCCAACGCCGTCGACCCCTTCGGGAATGTCGGCGTGCTGATGGCGGGCCCCGGGGGCGGCACCATGGGGCAGTTCTACATGGGTCTCAAGGCCCAGGGCGTGGCCACGATCTACCCGGTCGGCCTCGAGAAGCTGATCCCCTCCGTGGAAGAGGCGGCGCGCTACGGCGGAAAGCTGCTCCTGGGCCGTACCATCGGCTGCCGGGTCGGGATGGCCTGCGTCGCCGACGGGCGGATCGTGACCGAAGTCGAGGCGATCGACGCCCTGTTCGGACTGAAGGCCGTTCACTACGCCTCCGGCGGCTGGGGCGGGGCGGAAGGTTCGGTAACCCTGATCGTCGATGGGGAGGACGCCGATGTGAACGCGTGCATGGACCTGATCGAAGCGATCAAGGGGGAACCTCCCCTGCCCGCCGTCAAGCCCGCCTGCAAAACCTGCGGCGCACCATGCAGCTTCAAGGGGAAAGAGGAGCAGGATCTGCCGGCCTACCTGCGGTGAAGGAACCGGCCCGCAGGGCATGGCATCCCCCCAACCCCCCTCTTTGATCCATCCGTCCCGGGTTGAGCCATCATGGGCAAACTCCCCCACCCTCCCCCGCGCGGGGGAGGGTGGACACGGGCACCCTTCCAGCCAACTCCGCCCCTGCGCGCCGGCATGATCCGGCCTTCCGGCGGCGCCGGTGCGCTGCGGAACGGAAACGGTCGCTTTCCTACCTGCCGACGCTCCCTTTGGAAAGCTCCGCCGTCAGCGGGCGGGCCATCCGCAGCGGCTCTCTTTTTCCGGCGGGATCGGTCTTCAGCATGGCGAGAGCCGCGGCGTTGCTCTCCCGGAAGGGGGTGGGCTCGTAACGCCAACCCGAGGCGAGCCGCATTTCTTCCCGCTTCAGTCGGCGAAGTGTGAACCGGCCGATGAGCGGCGCACTGAGCCTGGCGACCCAGCCGAACTCCGCGTAGAGATCCCCCAATACCTTTTCCGCCTTTTCCCTTACCGGAGGATCGTCCCGGTACCACCGCTTCATCGCCCAGATGGCGCCCGCATAGATCGTGCGCAGGGGTAATGCCTCCCGGGCGATCCGCTCACGCACGGCGTCGCGGGGATCATCCTTGTACCTGAGCCAGCCTCTCAGCGTCACCGCGATCAGCCTGAGCAAGCTCGGTCCGTTCACCCGGAAGTCGCGCCGGAAGGCTTCCAGCAGATACCCCTCCTCCCGGCCGCCCGTGATGTGCGGGTGCCGGTAATTGAACCGGTACTGCCCGTGGGCGTCGGCCGCGGGGAATTCCGCCTCGTCGAGCAGCGTTCCGTCCCGCCTGTGCTTTTCATGGAGGGGCGTCCCCGGCAGGGGCGTATACAGCATGAACTGATGGAACACCGATTCGTGGCTGACGGCGTGATCGATGACCTCGTTCATGCCGTCGGGCCGGTGGTCTTCCAGGCCGATGATCGAGGAGCCCAGGACGCGTATGCCGTGCGACTGAAGCAGGTGCACCAGGTCGCGCGAATCGACCCCCTGCAGCTTTTCGTAAGCGCTCCGCTGCCCTTCGAGACCCATCCAGACCCAGCTGATTCCCAGGCGGACCAGCTGATCGATGGTGTAGGACTGCAGCACGCGGGCGGAGCTGAAGACATACAGCGCCCAGCTCTTGTCGTACTCCTCCATCAGTTCGAGGAGCCTGAGCGCCCGCTTCTTGTGAAGGAGGAAATTTTCGTCCAGGGTGAAGAAGGAGCGCACCTTGAGCTTCTCCTCCATATCGCACATGACCTGGAAGAGCTGATCTCCCGTTTCGTAGAAATGAACGGCGCTGCCCTTTCCGCCGAACAGGGCCGATGTGGAGCAGAAGTTGCACCCCACCGGGCAGCCGACGGAGGGAATCAGGATGGCGGCCGTTTTGCCGGGCCGGCCGCCCATATCGATCCCCATGACCCTGGCGCCGAATCCCGAGATCGCCATGGGGTGCCTGATAGGCCCCCGGTCATCCTGACCCAGGTAGCGCTGGAACCACCGGATGCCTTCGCCCCGAACGATCAGGTCCGCGTCCACCAGTCGGTCGAGACCCTCCCTGTTGCTGATGTGCCCGCCTATGACGATGGTTGCGGCGGGCTGGTGGCGGCGGATCAGCTCGCACATCCGGGCGACCTTGCCGATGTTGGGCAGGATTGCGCCGATACCGATCACATCATAGGCGTTGCGGCTGATCTCATCGGTGAAGCTCTCCAGCGTGGGGAAATCCAGCAGTGTGCAGGGGGCGTCCAGGTTCTCCTGGATCATCATCAGCCCGAAGGAGCGGTGAAACATCCGCAGCGAGAATCCCCCCTGGACGCGCGTCACCTGATTCTGATACAGTTCCATCGGATTGATTTTCCGGCTGCCGTACCGGTCGTCCTGTGCGTATGGACCGAAGGCGCTCGTGAGCAGGACGCGGGCGCGGCCCCTGAGGGGGTGGACTGGCTGATTCTGATCGGTCATGATACTCTCCTTTTGAGGCCCTTGAAGCCCGGGATTCATCCGGGCGCTTCGAGACATCCGATGGTCAAGGAGTTCAAGGTCTTCTTTTGTTGCAGCCTTTGCGGCGGCACAGGTCCACCTTAATGAAACTTCGGGCGAAAGAAAAGGCGTAAGATGGCGTTTTACAATACTTTTACAATCATGACATGAAACAGACGAAGTGGTTCCTCCATCCGGTCACGGTCTTTGTCCTTTCGACGGCGGCTCTGGCCATATCGCTCATTCTTTACATTTACTGGTACGTCCAGGTGAGCGGTGAGCTGCGGGCGGTGATCGACCGGTACCGGCTCGACGCGAGCCAGTTCTTCGAGGCCCAGACCTGGGTGGTGATCCTCATCCTTTCGCTCCTCGTCGGCGTGATCCTTTCGGGGATACTGATCATCTTCATCTACAACCTCAAGACCCAGCAGCTCTATCGCCTTCAGCACACCTTCATCAACAATTTCACGCACGAGCTCAAAACCCCCGTCACGTCCCTGAAGCTCTATCTCGAGACTTTCGCCAAACACAGGCTCCCCCGGGACGAGCAGCTCAAATACATCGGGTTCATGCTGCAGGACGCCGAGCGGCTTTCGGGAAACATCAACAGCATCCTGAACCTGGCCCGGATCGAGAGCCGGGTCTATGAGGGGAAGGCGGTGCCGGTCGATCTGGTGCAGCAGATCCGGCAGTTCATCGCCGACAACAGGCACCTGTTCGACAACTGCGACATCCAGCTGGCGGGCGATTCCGGCCCGAAGATCGTCTACCCCGTCATCGTTCCTCTCTTCGAGATGCTGCTCATGAACATCCTGACCAACGCCGCGAAGTACCACGCATCGGGCAAGCCCCGGGTTGACATTTCCATCGAGCCGGGCGAACATGACCTGCGGGTCCATTTCCGTGACAACGGGATCGGTATCGCCAGGGATGAGCAGAAACGGATATTCAGGAAATTCTACCGGGGGCGGGGCAACGATCTGATCGCCGCGGGGGGGAGCGGCATCGGCCTGTACCTCGTACAGCAGATCGCCAGGCTTCATCACGGCAGGGTTTCCGCCCACAGCGAAGGACCGGGAAAAGGCGCCACCTTCACGCTCGTTCTGCCCGGAAAGGTGCCGCAAGAGGGCCGGGATGAAACCAGCTGATCAGACGCGGATACTGGTCATCGAGGATGACGCCCACATCGCCGAGGGGCTGAAGCTGAATCTCTCCCTCCAGGGCTACGAGGCGGCGATCGCCGCCAGCGGGCCGGAAGGGCTCCGGCTCTGGAAGGAGTTCAGGCCCCACATGATCGTCCTGGACATCATGCTGCCGGGCATGGACGGCCTGGCCGTGCTGCGCCACATCCGGCTGGAAGACGAGAAGCTACCCGTTCTGATCCTCTCGGCCAAGGGGGAGCCCGAAGACCGGATCAGGGGGTTTTCCTGCGGCGTGGACGACTACCTCGCCAAGCCCTTTCGCCTGGAGGAATTCCTCCTGAGGGTCGAGCGCCTTCTGACAAGGGCCTCCTGGAGCCGGGATCCCCTGGCGGCGGCCGGCAGGGGGGAGACGGGGCCGGCACAGCGGTACGTCTTCGGTAAAAACACCATCGACTTCACGA